>JAJEIH010000034.1 GCA_022827685.1 Alphaproteobacteria bacterium | reverse complement strand
GCCATCGCGCGTTCACGCAAATCCATCGATATCGCACGGCCCATGACGAAACCCCTCCACTGTCGCGACCACGACAGTGAATCAGCTCGCCGCAACCAAAGGAATCCCCCATCGATTCCTAATCAACTCACCCCGCTCTAGACGAGGCGGTTGGGCGGGTCGCGGCCCTGGAACAGCGCTTCCAGGCCGGTTATCGCACGCTCGGCCATGGCGAGCCTGGTCTCCATCGTCGAGCTGCCGATATGGGGCTGCACATAGATGCGGTCCGCCCTGAGATAGCCGGGATGGATATTCGGCTCGCCGTCGAAGACATCGAGGCCGGCGCCGGCCAGATGGCCGCTCTCCACCGCTGCGATGAGCGCCTCGTCATCGACCAGGCTGCCGCGCGCGATGTTGACCGCGAGCGCGCCCTTCGGCAGGCGGGCGATGCGCTCCGCATTCAGCCAGTGCCGGGTCTCGGGAGAGGCGGGGGCGGCAATGACCAGAATGTCGGTGCGGGCCAGAAACGCTCCCTCGTCGGCGAAGAAGAGGCCCGCCTCCGGCTCCAGGGGGCGGCGGTTGTGGTAGCCGATCTCCATGTCGAAGGCGCGCGCGCGTCGGGCGATCTCGCGTCCGATCCGTCCCATGCCGAAAATGCCGAGCCGCTTGCCGGTCACTTCGGTGCCGATCAGTTGCCGCGGCCCCCAGCCCGTCCACCGGCCCTCGACGATCAGCGCCTGCCCCTCGCGCGCCCGGCGGGCGGCGCCCAGCATCAGCAGCATGGCGTCGTCGGCGACTGTGGCGCTGAGCACATCCGGCGTATAGACGACCGGAATTCCCCGCGCCTGCAATGCGTTGAGGTCCAGGTGCTCATGTCCGACCGAATAGGTCGCCACCGCCTTGAGCGAAGCCGGAAGGCCGGTGACGGCGGCGGCGTCCAGACGCTCGCTCGCGTTGATGACCAGCCCGTCCATGCCCTCGCACGCCGCCGCCACGTCGGCGGGCGAAAGTCTGCGGTCATCGACATTCCAGACCGTATCGAACGACCGGGCGAACCGGGCCTCCACCGGTTCCGGCAGGCGCCGCGTGACGAAGACCCGTTTCATCCTCCGCTCCTTTCGAAAGCGCGGCCGGCATGCCTCGTACCGGTTTCATTGCCCCGGGCTACGGTCCCGGGCCCTGCGACGCGCTGGAGCCTACGACGAGGCGCGCCGAATTCAAGCATGGGCGCCGGCGCTATCCGCCAAGATAGGCGCGGCGGACGTGAGCGTTCTCGTGCAGGTCGGCCGCCGGGCCTTCCAGCGCCACCGCCCCGGTTTCGAGCACATAGGCATACCGCGCAAGCCGCAGCGCCATTTCCGCGTTCTGCTCGACCAGCACGACCGGGACGCCGCGCCCGGAAATGTCGGCGACGATCCGCGCGATCTCCTGGACCATCACCGGCGACAGGCCCATCGACGGCTCGTCCAGCAACAGCACCCGGGGCGCGCTCATCAGCGCGCGGCCGATCGCCAGCATCTGCTGCTCTCCACCGGACATCGACCGCGCCCATTGCCGCCGCCGCTCGGCGAGGCGCGGAAAATGGCCGAAGACCTCCTCCAGCGACTTCTGGACGGCGGCCCTGTCGGTTCGCAGGAAGGCGCCGGTGTGCAGGTTTTCTTCGACCGTCAGGTCCGGAAACACCCGCCGGCCTTCCGGCACATGGGCGATGCCGCGGCGCACGATCTCTTCCGGCGCCAGCCCGTCGATCCTTGCGTCGTCGAAGCGGATTTCGCCCCGGGTCAGCGGTTCAAGCCCGGAGACGGCGCGGAGCGTCGTCGTCTTGCCGGCGCCGTTCGCGCCGATGATGGTCACGATGCCGCCCGCCGGCACCGCCATCGAAACGCCCCTGAGCGCCGCGGTCTTCTGGTAGCGCACCTCGATATCGCGGATCTCAAGCAACATGGCCCGCTCCATCGGCCGCGGCCGAGCCGAGATAGGCTTCGATCACCGCGGGATCGTTGCGCACCGCTTCGGGCGCGCCCTCGACCAGCAGGGCGCCGAAATTCATCACCGTGATGGTGTCGCAGAGATTCATCACCGCCTGCATGTCATGCTCGACCAGCATGACCGTGACGCCGCCCTCGCGGATGCGCCGGACCAGCGCCATCATGCACCGGGTCTCCTCCGGGTTCATGCCGGTGAAGGGCTCGTCGAGCAGCAGCACTTTCGGCTCCGCCGCCAGCGCGACCGCCATGCCGAGCATTCGCTGGTGGCCGTGCGGCAGGTTCGACACCGGCTCGTCGGCCAGTTCCTCCAGCCCGAAGAAGGCGAGCGTCTCCCGCGCCCTTTCGTCCGCTTCGCGCTCGGACTGCCGGTCCGTGCCGAGCAGCCGGCTGAGGAAGCCGGCCCGGGCGCCGAGATGGCGCCCGACCCGGATATTGTCCAGAACCGAGAATTCCTGGAACAGGGTCGAGCCCTGGAAGGTGCGCACCAGCCCCATCGCGGCGAGCGCGCTGGTCTTGCGGCCCGAGATGTCGAGGCCGCGAAAGAACACCCGCCCGGCGCTCGGCGCATAGAAGCCGCTGATCACGTTGAAGGTGGTCGTCTTTCCCGCACCGTTCGGCCCGATCAGGCCGTGGATCGCGCCCTCGCTTACCGAGAAGCTGAAATTGTCGACCGCGATCAGGCCGCCGAACCGGCGGGTCAGCCCGCGGGCTTCGAGAATCGGCCGTTCGCCCTGCATGGTCATGCCGGCTCGCTTCCGGTTGCGTCCGGCCCGCCGCGCCAATGCTGCAGCCGGGCGCGGAGCCGGGTTCCAAGGCTTTCAAGCCCGTTCGGGAGGTAGAGGACGGAGAGGATCAGGATGGCGCCGTAGATCAGCGGGCGCACCGTATCCAGGCCCAGCGCACGCAGGACGATCTCGTTGACGACGGTGAGCACGACGACGCCGAGGATCGGGCCGTGGAAGGTCGCGGTGCCGCCGACGACCGCCCAGACCAGGACATAGACCATCTGATCGACGCTGAAACGGGTCGGATTCACCGCGCCGACATAATGGGCGTAGAGGGCGCCGGCGATCCCGGCGAAAAAGGAGGCGATGACGAAGGCCAGCGTGCGGTAGCGGAACGTGTCCACGCCGACCGATTCGGCGAGCCGGTCCTGCCAGTGGATCGCGTGGAAGGTGAGCCCGATGCGCGAGCGTTCGATGCGGTAGAGGATGAACAGCGAGGCCGAGACCACGACCAGCGCCAGGAAGTAGTAGTTGACCGGCTCGTAGAAATCGATCGACAGGAAACCGGTTTCTATGTCGGGAAACGGATCGATGCGCTTCAGGCCCTTGGGGCCGCCGAAGGGATCCGTGAAGCGTTTCCAGATCAGCCGGATGATCTCGCCGGCCGCGAAGGACCCGATCAGGAAATAGAAGCCCTTCATGCGGAACAGCGGGAAGCTCAGTATGGCGGCCACGGCGGCCGCCGCGCCGCCGCCGAGGAGCATGGAAAGCGGCACCGGAACGCCCAGCTGCTTTGCCAGCAGCGCGCTGGCATAGGCCCCAACCCCCATGATGACGACATGGCCGAGCGACCATTCGCCGGTCAGGGTCAACAGGCGATAGCTCGAAACCAGGAGGACGTTGATGACGAGCAGGACCGCGATTTCCTGCTGCGAGTAGCTCAGCAGGTAGGGCAGGGCCGCCAGCGCCGCGAACAGGAAGACCAGCCGCAGCCGCCAGGCGAGCTGCCGGATCGCGCCGCCAGTCCCGGCTGCCGGCATGGCGCCCGCCGTTTCAGGCACGTTCCCGCGCTCCGAACAGGCCGGTCGGCCGCACCACCAGCACGGCAAACATGAGCGCCAGCCCGACGATGTTGGCGATCACCCCGTCGAAGAAGGTCGTGACGAAGGTGTGGACGAAGGCGTAGAGCACCGCCGCGATGACCGCGCCTTCAAGGCTGCCCACGCCGCCGACGATGATGATGATGAAGGCGGTGACGATGATCGAATGGCCGATATAGGGCGTCGGGCTCACCAGGGGCGCCGTCAGCGCGCCGGCCACGCCCGCGAGCGCAGCGCCGATGAACATGGCGATGCGCGCCGTCTGGTTCATCGAGATGCCTTGCAGGGAGGCGGCCTCGGCGTCCTGGGCGCAGGCGCGCAGGGCCCGGCCGAATTTCGAACGCCTGAGGAAGGCCCACAGAGCGGCGAGCAGCAGGATGGCGGCGAGGATCACGAAGAGCCGCTGATAGGTGAGGACCGCGCCGAAAATCTCCGCCTTGTCCTGGGTCGCGGGCGGCACATGGCCCATGCGCCGGCCGAAGCCCAGCACGGCCAGCGTTTGCAGGATCAGCAGGAAGCCGATGGAGGCGATAAGGCCGCCCAGCGGATTGTCGCGCAGCGGGCGGAACATCGTTCGTTCCATGACGATACCGACAATGCCGACGAAGACGAGGCCCGCTGCGACCGCGAGCAGGAAGGGGAAGTTCTCCTGCGCGTAGAGGAACACCACGCAATAGGCGCCCACCATGTAGAGCTCGCCATGGGCGAAATTGATGACGCCCATGACGCCGAAGATCATGACCAGACCGACGGCGATGAGCGCCATGTAGCTCGCGGCATAGGTCGCGTTGACGGCGGTCTGCCACAGCAGGTCCATCAGCGTGTCTCAACGGCCGGGGCGGACAAACGATGCCGGGACCGGGCGGTGCCCGGCCCCGGCTGCCATTGGTAGCACGGCGGCGCGGCCATGAGGAACGCGGAGCGTTACCCGCGCTGGTTCCACATCTGGCCGAGCGCCGTCATGTGCTTGATCATCAGGTCCTTGTGCTTGTCCCACCAGGCGGGAATGGACCTGAACTCCTTGATCGTGGCCTTGCCGCCTTCGATCGCCACGACCGGCCAGTTGCCGACCAGGGCGTTGTCGATGCCGAACAGCTCCGTGCCCCACCAGTCGGCGGTGCCGAAGGCGTGCTTGCCGGTGCCGCCGGCCTTCATCGCTTCCAGGACGGCCGCCGGCTCGGCGCTGCCCGCCTTGCCCGCGGCGTCGGCCCACAGATCCATGATCGAGGCGTATTCCCAGGAAACGGCGCTCCACTCCGAGGCGCCGTAACGCTTGGCGTATTCCGCGTAGAACTCGTTCGGGTTGACGAAGTTCACCCCCTCGCTGTTCAGCGCCGGGTCGTCGAAGTCCGGGAACTGGAAGATGAAGCCTTCCATGAACTCCGCCGACGTCTTCTCGATGATCTTCTGGTAGAAGTCGGCGGTGCAGGAAATGATCTGCCCCTTGTAGCCCTGCTGGAACGCCTGTTCGCAGAGCGGATGGACGTAGTCGGCGTAGCAGGTGTCCAGGCACAGGATGTCCGGGTTCCCGGCCAGCAGCTTGGTCATGACCGGCGCGAAGTCCGTGGTCGCCGGGTCGAAGAACAGGGGCTCGTCCTGCATCTCGATCCCGGCTGCCTCGAAGGCGGCCAGATAGGTCGCCACCGAAGGCTTTCCGAGGGCATCATCCTGCGCGCATATGACGGCGGTTTTCAGGTCCGGCTTGTTCTCCGCCATCCACTCGACCCCGGTCACGTTGTAGATGGGATGCACCTCGCAGGGCGCCAGCAGGGTCTTGGTGTCGGGAGAGAGGTCGCTCGGCAGCAGCGTCGAAAACAGCATGCCCTCGCGTTCGGCGATCTTCTGCACGCCGGGCCAGGTGTCGCCGCCCAGCATCATGATGAACTTGACGCCGTCCTCCTTGATGAGCTTGGTGGCGCCGGTCCGCGCCTTGGCGGCATCGTATTCATTGTCGTAGCCGACGAATTCGATGTTGTACGACTGGCCGCCGATGTTGACCCCGCCCTTGGCGTTGACCCAGTCCGCCCAGATGAGGCAGCCGTCCAGGCCAGGCTTGCCCCAGGCCGACACCGGGCCGGTGAGCGGAGCCAGGAAGCCGATCTTGATGGTATGGCTGTCGGCGAAGGCGACACGCGACAGGCCGCTGCCCATCGCCGCCAGCGCCGTCCCCGACGCCGCCGTGGTTCCCAGAAACTTTCGCCTGCTGATTTTGCGGTCAAGTGACTTGCGCGACATACGTGCCTCCCAGAATTGATGCGCCGGCCCCGGCGCCCGTTGCCCCGCGATATCGTTATCGGACTGATCGGCAGCCCGGCAACGCGCCGCAAGGCCAGCTCGACCGTAACCGGAGAACGATCCGTCAGTGCCAAGACCAATTCTGACCAATTCGCACGACAGCTCGCCCGAATGCGCACGATTGCGGTCACTCCCGAATAGAATGGCAAATTAAGGGCTGAATGCAAGAGAAATATGCATTAATGTCATTGGTGCGCTTAACTGCGCGCGGTCACGGATTGGCCGAATCACCGCCTTGAACCGAGACCATGCGGGCGAAAGTTGACACAACGCGACGTAGATTGGTGTAGATTGGTTTCGGCCGCTGAGGCGAATCTTGAAACCGTGCGGGCGCTCCGGGTCAGACCGGAACGCCGGCCAGGACAGTGAGTTAGGGCCATGGGCAAACGGGTTGCTGTGATCGGTGCGGGGCCGTCCGGCCTCGCCCAGTTGAGGGCGTTCCAGTCGGCGAAGGACGGCGGGGCGGACGTGCCGGAAATCGTCTGCTACGAGAAACAGGCGGACTGGGGCGGCTTGTGGAACTACACGTGGCGCACCGGGCTGGATGAATACGGCGAGCCGGTCCATTGCTCGATGTACCGGTATTTGTGGTCGAACGGCCCCAAGGAGGGACTGGAGTTCGCGGACTACACCTTCGAGGAGCATTTCGGCAAGCAGATCGCCTCCTACCCGCCGCGCGAGGTGCTGTTCGACTACATCGAGGGCCGGGTGAAAAGGGCGGGCGTGCGCGATGCGATCCGCTTCCGGACGACGGTCCGGCGGGTCGACTATGACGACGCGACGGGACAGTTCGCCGTCACGGCGCACAATCTCGCGACTGACGAGGAGGCCACCGAGAGCTTCGATCATGTCGTCGTCGCGACCGGTCATTTCTCGACCCCGAACGTGCCGCATTTCGACGGCCTGGACCGGTTCAACGGCCGTGTGCTGCACGCCCATGATTTCCGCGACGCCGTCGAGTTCAGGGACAAGGACATCCTGATTATCGGCACCAGCTACTCGGCCGAGGACATCGGCTCCCAGTGCTGGAAATACGGCTGCAGGTCCGTCACCGTCAGCCACCGCACCGCGGCCATGGGCTTCGACTGGCCGGACAACTGGAAAGAGGTGCCGCTGCTGCAGAAGGTCGAGGGCAACACCTGCACCTTCAAGGACGGCTCGAAGGCAGATGTCGATGCCATCATCCTGTGCACCGGCTATCTCCACTACTTCCCCTTCATGGCGCCGGAGCTCCGCCTTCGGAGCGCCAACCGGCTGGCGACGGCCGACCTCTACAAGGGCGTCGTGTGGGTGGACAATCCGAAGCTGTTCTACCTCGGCATGCAGGACCAGTGGTATACCTTCAACATGTTCGACGCTCAGGCCTGGTATGCGCGCGACGTCATCATGGGCCGCATCCAGGTGCCGGACCGTGACGCCCGGGCCGCCGATGTTGCCGAACGGGTGGCCAGGGAAGACGCCCTCGAGGACGACTATGCCGCGATCCGCTATCAGGGCGACTATGTCAGGGAACTGATCGCCGACACCGACTATCCGAGCTTCGACGTGGACGGCGCGAATGACGCCTTCTTCCAGTGGAAGAAGCACAAGAAGCAGAACATCATGACGTTCCGGGACAATGCGTACAAGTCGGTGATGACCGGCACCATGGCCCCGATCCACCACACTGCCTGGGTCGATGCCCTGGACGATTCGATGGAGAGCTATCTCCGGGACGATTGACGCTGCCCGAACGCCCGGTCATGGCGGGTATGGCGGCTGAATGGGAGTGGGACGCTCTCTCGGCTGCCGCACTCGAAGCTTACCGCGCGGCGCGGCGCGAAGAGGCTGTCCACCTGTGGCGGCGGGCAGCCGCCCTGGCGGGGGACTTTCCCGAGGGTGATCCGCGCCGGGCCGCCAGCCGGAACAACAGCGCGCTCGCCCTGCTGGTCGATCAGGATCATGACGCCGCGGCCCGCGCCCTGTCGTCGGCGCTCGTCGCGTGGGACGCCGCGCTGGAGTGGACGCGGGGCATGGCGGTCAGCGCCGTGGCCCGCAGTTCGCTCTATCACCAGCGCATGGAACAACGCCATGTCGCGGCCTATGGCGACGTCCGGCGGGCGAGGCATCGCGAGTTCCTGGGCGGTGCAGCGGCCCTTACCCGCTTCAACCTCGCGATTGCCCGGCTCTTCCTGGACGACGATGAAACAGCCGATGCCCTGCTCGCTGCCGCTCTTGCCGAACGCGAGCAGGCATTCGGGCCAAACAACACGGAAGCCGTCGAAATCGCACGGGTGTTGTCCGGCCGGGCCGACGCCGACGAGGACGATGACCGGATGGCCCTTTACGATGCCAGGATCCGGGCCGCGGCCGGCAACCTTGCGCGCGACGTGCTTGACGTCTGGCGCCGGGAACAGCCGCTGGAGATGACCGACACCCGCCGGCTTCTGGCCGCAGGCTATCTGACGGCAATCGTACATGAGCGGGATTTTCTGTAGCGCCTCCGCCGCTTCGTTCACATCACGATGGATAGATGTCGCGGCGCAAGGCCCCGGCAATCGATGCCACCACGGGACCCAGCGCCATGGGCCGCGCCAGGTCCGGCTCAATCTCCCGGACTGCGGCCTCGAGTCCGGCCAGTTGCGGCGGAACAGGGCGGCCGGTGACGTCGAAAGCGCGCAGGGCAATCGGCACGAGACTGGCGAGCGCCATGTCGAGGCACCGCCCGGCGCGGTCCTGCTTGGACCATGCGAGGAACACCGGGCTCGCGACGTCGTTCTGGCCGAAGCCGCCGGATTCGCTTCCGGGGAGCAGCGTGGCCTGGGCGTAGAGACGGGCTTCCTCTTCATATCCGGTCTGGGCCATCGGCAGGCCTCCCATATGGGCGCGGCGGCCCTCGCCGCCCGGTTCGGCGGTAGTGAGCTGGTCGGGAAGCAGCGAAACGGCCCCGTCCAGGAGCTTCGCGCCCTGACGTCCGGCAAGAACGCAGAGATTGGCGCAGGCGGCGGTCAGTGCATCCATCGCGAGCACCGCATGGGGGTTGTGATAGCCGCCCGTCGATATGAAGCGGCCGAAGGGGTGGTCCTCGTCGATGGCGGCGGCCCATACCGGGTTGTCCGTCACCGCCTGAAGCGACTCGAAGGCGACTTCCTCGGCCATGGCCGCCGCTCGCCGGGCCTGGCCCAGCATCCGCGGCACGATCCGGTAGCTCACGGGCGCCTGGTAGGGACGCCGCTTTCCGCCGTGGCCGGCGCCCACCAGTTCGCGAAGACGCCGGAGCGCCCAGCCGTCATGGGGATTGTTCCAGTAACCGTCCAAGGCGGGATCGAGATGGCCCAGCGGCGCGTTGAAAGCCTCGAAGGAGAGCGCAAAGACCTGCGCCGCCTGTTCCAGGCGCCCGGCGGCGGCAAGCGCGGCATCGGCGACAAGCCCCGTGGCCGCCGGCGATCCATTGATGAGGCACAGCACATCCTTGGCCGCCGGCTTCATCCGTTCCGCCAGACCGGCGAACAGGTGGCTCAGCGAGAGGATCTCACCCGCCCCGCCCTGACCTTGCGCCGGGACCGCCGGCAAGCTGTCCTCGTCGAGCATGGCGGCGACGCCCAGGGCGATTTCCGGCGATATCGCGGCATGTCCTTCCACAAAGTTGGCCAGGCGCGCCAGGACGATGGCGCGCACGACGCGTTCGGGAAGGGGATCGCCCCAGGAGGCGGCGATACGGGCCGGCGACATCCCGGCCCATCGTTCCCGTTCCGCTGTGGTAAGCCTCTTGCGGGCGAACTGGCCGTATCCCGACGTCACGCCATAGATCGTAACCTCGGGGTCATGGTCGAGAATGCGTTCCAGCCGATGCCGCCCCTGCCGCATTGCCGCGAGAGCCCTGGCGCCGAGTTCGACGCCTTCGCCGGCCCAGGCCACCCGCCGCGCGGTTTCGAGCGTGAAATCGGCTCGCGTTTCCAGGATTACCGTCATGATCCATTACCCTGTCGGTTGAAGCGGGTGAGGCACCCCGGCAAATATTCGCGCCGCCGTCGAAGACAAGCACGCAAGAAAAAGGGCCCGCCATCGCTGGCGGGCCCTTCGCGATATCGAGCCGTGGGCTCCCGACCTTACATTCCGGCCGCGTCCACCCAGGGCTTCCACTTGGCTTCGTTGTCTTCCATCCACTTCGCCGCTGCGGCGTCCGCCTCCATCTTGTCAACGTCCACCAGCTTGGCCATGACGGCGATGTCAAGGTTCGAGAAGCTCATGTTCTGCAGCACCTTGTAGGCTTTCGGCCATTTCTCGGGGAACTCCTTCCAGACGCCGAGTTTCAGATAGCCGTCCTTGGGGTTGCCGCAGTCATAGGCCTTGTCCGGGTTTAGACCCCAGCTGGGATCCTTGCGGCAGGCCTCTTCATACGCCGGAAATTCCACGAACTTGCCCTCGTAGAGCGCCTCGATGAAGTTCGGCGTCAGTTGAACAGCACTATCGGCGCCTTGCGCTTGCTGGCCGATTCCAACTCGGCCCACAGGGCGGCGGCCGAGCCCGCGTTCACCACTTTGAAGTTCATGCCGAGCCCGTCGACGCGCTCCTGGTCGTGCTTCAGCCAGTCCACCGGGCCGGCGAGGAAGCGGCCCTGCGGCTTGGTGGCGGCGGTCGCAAACATTTCGGCGCAGTTGTTCAGCGCTTCCCAGTCGGGCAGGCCGGGGCAGGCCTCCTCGACATAAGCCGGATACCACCATTCCTCGCGGGTCTTGGCTTCATGGGTCGTCGCCGTGATCACGCAGCCCGCGTTGAGCTGTTTCTCGTAGCTGACGCCGAAGGCGCCCTGCCAGACCTCATGCACGAGGTGGATGTCGCCTTCGCACATCGAAGTGTAAACGACTTGGCTGTCCGCTGACACGTAGGCGACCTTCTCGCCCACCATCTCCAGCATGTTGCCGACGATACGGGCGCCCACGAGCTGGCTGGACCAGTTGTGGAGCGGAATGTTGATCGTATCGGCGGCGGCAACTTGGGCGCCGACCATCAGAAATGCGGCCGCGCCGGCTGCTTTCGCAATCTTTCGCATGACGATCCTCCCTCGATCGCACTGCATCGAACCAATTTGAACCAATCTTACTTTCAGTTCGATGCCTGGAGTCTATCATCCATTTCAAAGGCAAGATGTCAACCGAAGATAAAGGTTCGTAATAGTAAAAAATGGTTGGAAATGGTTCACAATGGCATTATCGGTCCGCGCCAGCGGCGGTATGGCGTTTCCCGGTCCGGGAAAAAGTCGTACCGTAAACTCGCCGTCTCGGGGCGGCCGAATGGGGAGGAAGGTTTGGACGCCAAGATCGCCTGCCGGAGCGTCTGGAAACTGTACGGCAGGGACCCGGAAGGCTTTCTGGCTGCGCATGGCGGCGCACCCCCAGACGACGCGATCGAGGCCGACGGCTATATCCCTGCTGTCCGCCACGCCAGCCTCGAAGTCTTCCCCGGCGAAATCCTGGTCATCATGGGACTCAGCGGTTCCGGCAAGTCCACGCTGGTGCGCTGCTTGTCCCGCCTGATCGAACCGACCGCCGGCGAAGTGCTGTTCGACGGTCAGGACCTGCTGAAGATTCCTGCCCGGGAGCTGATTGAAATCCGCCGCCACAAGATGGGGATGGTGTTCCAGCATTTCGCCCTGCTGCCGCACCGGACGGTGCTGCAGAACGTCGCCTTTCCGCTGGAGGTGCAGGGCGTCGATCGCGCGACACGGGAGAACCGGGCGCTGGAGATCATTGAGCTCGTCGGGCTCAAGGGGCGCGAGCGCTACTACCCGCGCGAGCTGTCGGGCGGCCAGCAGCAGCGTGTCGGCATTGCGCGTTCGCTGGCGGTCGAACCGGATGTCTGGTTCCTCGATGAGCCCTTCTCCGCGCTCGACCCGTTGATCCGGCGCGAAATGCAGGACGAGTTCCTGCGTCTGCAGACGATGCTGCAGAAGACGATCGCCTTCATCACCCACGACTTCGACGAAGCGATCCGGCTTGCCGACCGCATCGCGATCATGAACGAAGGCCGGATCGTGCAGATCGGCACGCCGGAAGAGCTGGTGACGCGGCCCACCGACGACTATGTCGCCAACTTCACGCGCGACGTCGCCCGCGAAAAGCTGCTGACCATCGCCTCGGTGATGGAAGCGCCGACGGACGGCCAGCCTCTGTCGGACAGCGTGGTGCGACGGACCGACAGGGTGGCGGATGTCGCACGGATGATCGTCACAAGTGAAGTTCCGCTGCGGGTCGCGGACGATGACGACCGGATCGTCGGCGTTGTCAGCCGCACGCGCATTCTGGACGTGCTGTTCTCCCGGGAGTCCGGTGCCGGTGGCTGAAGCCGCAGTTCCCAGCGGCGAACTCGCGGTCCGCCGCTGGGTGGCCGGCAGCGGGCAATCCGGTCTCCGTGTCGCCGCCTTCCTGCTGGCGCCGTTCGTGTTCGTCCTCCTGCTCGGGCCGTGGCTGCCCGACTGGCTGCGGGCTGTTCCGGAAGCGTGGTCGGCGCCGTTCGTCGGCTGGATCAACGTCATCGTGGGGGTCCTGCGCACGGAGGAGATATTCGGTCTCCTCACCTTCCGGGACATGTCCCGGGCCATCGCCAACCTGATCGACTATCCGCTCGATTTCGTCGAGGCGATCCTGGTCGCCGGTTTCTCGGACTCGGTTCCGGGGCTGCCCTGGATCGCGGTCACCGGCCTGGCGATCGTGCTCGGCTGGTATCTGCAAGGCCGGCAGCTCGGGATCATCGCAGGCGTCTGCTTCGCCTATATGGCGATCTTCGGCAAATGGGAACTGTCGATGGTCACCCTGTCGGTAGTTCTCGTGGCGGCGCCGGTCGCCGGCGCGATCGGCGTTGCGCTCGGCATCCTGGCCTACAAGAGGCGCTGGTTCGAGACGCTGTTGTGGCCGGTCCTCAACGTCATGCAGGCGCTGCCGCATTTCTCCTACATGATCCCGGTCGCCATCTTTATCGGCATCGGCCACAAGGCGGGCACGATCGCCACGATCATCTTCGCCTTCCCGGTGATGGCGCGGCTGACCATTCTGGGATTGAAGGGAGTGTCGCCGGAAGTCCGCGAGGCCGGCATCATGGCCGGCTGCACCGGACGCCAGATGCTCTGGAAGGTCGAACTGCCGGCGGCGCGGCCGACCCTGATGGTCGGTGTCAACCAGGTCATCATGCTGTGCCTGGCGATGGTCGTCCTCGCGTCCTTCGTCGGCGCCAAGGGGCTGGGCCACGACCTCCTGAACCGGCTGCGCTCGCTGTGGATCGGCCAGGCGCTGGAGATCGGCGTGGTGATCGTGTTCATGGCGATCATCCTCGACCGCCTGAGCCAGGCCTGGGCGCGGAAGGAGCCGGAGCATATGCGGGAAGGGCCGTTCCATGTCCGCCATCCCTTCCTCACGGCCGGCGCCGCGGTCGTCGCCGTCTCCTACATTCTGGCGGCGTTCATTCCGGCGCTGCAGCTCTGGCCGAAATCGCTTTCGATCACCACCGCGCCGATGTGGGACGCGCTGATCGACTACATCATCGTCTATGCGTTCGACTATCTGGAACTGATCAAGGCCACGCTCCTGGTGCATGTCCTGATCCCTATGCGCGACCTTTACCTGCTGCTGCCCTGGTCGGCGCTGCTGGTCTTCGCGGTCACGCTCGGATGGTATTACGGCGGCTGGAAGGTCGCCGGCATCCAGGCGCTGTTCGCGCTCTATCTCGCCTTTGCCGGCTTCTGGGAGCGGACGCTTATCACTGCCTACATGGTCAGCTTCGCAGTGATCGTCTGCGTGATATTCGGGTCGATCGTCGGCATCTGGGCGGCGTCCGGGCCCAGGCGGACGAAGATCGTGGAACTGATCCTGGACACTTTCCAGACCTTCCCATCCTTCATCTACCTCATCCCGGCGATCATGCTGTTCAACGTCAACGATTTCGCCGCCATCATGGCAATCGTGATCTACGCGACGATCCCGACGACCCGGTTGACGATCTTCGGGTTGCGGACTGTGCCGCACGACATCGTCGAGGCGGCGATCACGTCGGGCTGCACGCCGCGCCAGGTATTGTGGAAGGTACGCATGCCGCTTGCCTTCCCGGCGATCATGCTGGGCATCAACCAGACGATCATGTACGCGCTGTTCATGGTGGTGATCGCCGCCTTCATCGGCACCACCGATCTCGGCCAGGAGATTTTCCGGTCCAAGGCTGATAACAATGCGGGCAAGTCTCTGGTCGTCGGACTCTGCGTCGCCTGCATGGGCCTGATCGCCGACCAGTTGATCAACGCCTGGGCGCGGGAACGCAGGAAGGTGTTGGGGCTGGCATGACTGACGAGAGAAGCGCACCGCCGCTCGTGCAACGGCCCTCGGCGGCCGGCGCCGTCCTGCTGCCGGGCGTGCCTGTTCTGGGTTTCGGGGTCGAACGCTATGTCGCCGAGGGCGGAGGCGCGACGGTCTTTTCTCTGGAGCCGGGCGATACCGTCACGGTTCGGGACCGGGAAGGGCGGCAGACCGCCGAAATATCGGCCTTTGCGCCGACCGGCTCGGCGGACACGGAAGCGCTGGGCGCCGCGTCGAACGGAGCCGCCGAAGGCCTGAAAGCGATACTGGGCGGCGATGACCGGACGGCGCGGTCGCTTGCCGGTTCCCTGCAGCGGCGCGGCCTCGATATCCGGGCGGCAAGGTCGATCGACGTCTTTGGTGGCGATTCGCGTCCGGGTGGCGAGGCGACATTCACCGCCGAACGGCCGCTGGTTTGCTTCGTCGCGGCCCCCGGCGGCCCGATGCGCGTCGACCGGCAGGATCCGCCAACGCCGATCGAGATATTCGTTACCCGCGCCAACCCGGTTGCGCCGACCGAGCACCCGGCGCCGGAGCCGCTGGCCGAGCCCCGCATCGACCGGCGCATCGCGGCGCGCACGGCCGAAGCCTACGAGGTAAAGGCGGGCGAGTTCATCCAGATTATCGACGTGCAGGGCCGGCAGTGTTCCGACTTCCAGGCATTCACCCTCGCCGGCCTCGACCGGGGGCGCGAACTCTGTCTGGACGCCACAGGGACCCGCACGCTGATGGGCAACGCCTATCCGGCGCCGGGCCTGCTGTCGAAATGCTTCGATCAGGACCTGCAGCCGATGGTCGAGGTGATCCGCGACACCTGCGGCCGGCACGACAGTTTCCTGTATGCCTGCACGGCGAAGTACTACGACGACGTCGGCTATCCCGGCCACGTCAACTGCACGGACAATTTCAACGGGGTGCTGGCGCCGTTCGGGATCGCGCCGCGCCGCGGCTGGATGGCGCTGAACTTCTTCTTCAATACCGGGTTCGACGACGCCAACCAGGCGTTCCATGACAATCCCTGGTCGCGCCCCGGCGACTATGTGCTGTTGCAGGCGCTGACCGATATGGTCTGCGTATCGTCGGCGTGCCCGGACGATATTGACGCCGCCAACGGCTGGAATCCGACCGACATCCATGTGCGGGTGTACCCGCGCGAAAACGTCTTCTCCAAAGCGGTGGCCTTTCGCATGACCCCCGACGCCGACCCCAAGCTGACCAGGGAAACCGGTTTCCACGCCCGGTTTTCCAAGCATACGCGGAACTTCACCGAATATAACGGCTACTGGCTGGCCAGCAGCTTCACCAACCGGGGCGCTCTGGAGGAATACTGGGCGTGCCGTGAGCGCGCGGTGATCATGGACCTCTCGGCATTGCGCAAATTCGAAGTGCTGGGGCCGGACGCAGAGCGGCTGATGCAATGGGTGCTCACCCGGAACATGCGCCGGCTCGCCATCGGCCAGGTGGTCTATTCCGCCATGTGCTACGAGACCGGCGGCATGATCGATGACGGCACCGCCTTCCGGCTGGGCGACGATAATTTCCGCTGGATCGGCGGCTGCGACTATGGCGGCGAGTGGATGCGCGATCAGGCGGCGAAGCTCGGGCTCAATGCTTGGGTTCGCTCTTCGACCGACCAGCTGCACAACGTGGCCGTCCAGGGGCCGAAGAGCCGGGATATCCTCAAGGACGTGGTGTGGACGCCGCCCGCCCAGCCCACTATCGAGGAGCTCGGCTGGTTCCGCTTTGCGATCGGGCGGATCGGCGGTCATGACGGCATTCCGGTCATCGTTTCGCGCACCGGCTATACCGGCGAACTGGGCTTCGAGGTGTGGTGTCATCCGCGCGACGCGACCGGCGTATGGGACGCCATCTGGGCGGCCGGCGAGCCGCACGGGCTCTCGCCTTTCGGTCTGGAAGCGCTCGACATGGTGCGCATCGAGGCCGGCCTCGTCTTCGCCAACCACGAGTTCGACGACCAGATCGATCCCTTCGAGGCCGGCATCGGCTTCACCGTGCCGCTGAAGACGAAGGAGGACGACTTCATCGGGCGCGAAGCCCTGGTCCGGCGGAAGGAATCGCCGCAGCGCAAGCTGGTCGGGCTGGAACTGGAAGGCCAGGAGGCGGCGGCGCACGGCGATTGCGTGCATATCGGCCGCGCCCAGGTCGGGGTCATCACCAGCGCAATGCGCTCGCCGGTCCTGCGCAAGAACATCGCGCTGTGCCGAATGGACGTGACGGCGTCGGAGGAGGGGACCGCCGTCGAAGTCGGCAAGCTGGACGGCCACCAGAAACGCATTCCGGCGCGTGTGGTGCCCTTCCCCTTCTACGATCCGACGAAATCCCGGGTTCGAGCCTGATCCGACCCGCCGCCGGCAGTCGCTGTTTCTCTATACCGACGCGGCGCCCATCAGGTCCCGGCGGGCCTTCTCCAGGTGTTCGTTGATGTGCCTGATCGCAGAGACCATGTCCCGGCGCTGGATTGCCTCGAACACTGCACGGTGCTGGCGGTTGTATTCGTCGATTTCCTCGGGAGACAGGATCTTGTTCTTCATGGCGTCCCACTGGTCATGGCCGCGAACCGCGTTGATCTGCTGGTAGAGGTGGAGCAACAGGGGGTTCTTGGAACTCCTGGCGAGCCATTCGTGGAACATGCTGTCGTGGCGGGTGAAGGCCTCCTTGTCATTCCGGCACTGCTCGAGATCGTCCAGGATCGATCCCAGCATCTTGATTTCGTTGGCTGTCGCGTTGAGCACCGCGAGACGGATCATGTGCGGCTCGACCGCCAGGCGCGCTTCGATGAGTTCCAGCGGGCTGACGCTGCTGACGATGTCGTGCGTGGCGCTCATCGATATGTCGTCGCACCGCACAAACGTGCCGCTGCCGACCCGCCGTTCGATCAGTCCCTCGGTCTCCAGATTGAGCAAGACCTTGCGGACGGTGCTGCGCGCGGTGTCGAAACGCTCGGCGAGCTCGCGCTCGGCGGGTAGCTGGTCGCCGTTCACGTAGAATCCGCTGCGGATGGCCTCGCGCAGCTGGGTCGTGATCTGCCCGACATGGCGGCCGCGCTCGCCCTGGCTCGGGCCGGAAACCGGCTGGAAATCCTGCACGGACCCGCGCACGTCATCCATGGCTGCACACTCCAGAATTCACAGAAAGCTCCGATGTTGCGCTAAATTGGTTGACATTGGCACCATTGGTTTGCAATTGGTCGCAAAGCAGTACAAGATAGGAAGCGTTCAGTCTGGCTGCGTTGTCGGTCTGAACCGGTTGTCCAACTCGCAATTGCCAATGACACCTTGATCCTTACAATGCCGATTATGCTAGCAGACGCCGTTTCGTCAGGGCAAGTGTAATGGTTCGTATTGGTCAAGTCAATGGCCCGGGCGATGCGGTAGGCCTTGGAAGAGCGCGCCAGGAGGGGACGGCGAAATGATGGATATCGAAACCTTTGTGCAACAGGACGGACGCGGCGATCTGGTCAGGCAGGTCCGCGAGAAGATCGACGAAATGGGGATCCAGTATCTGTATCTCCAGTTCGTGTCGATCACAGGCCGGATATGCGGCAAAGGCATCCCCGCAGACCACTGGGAATCGGTGGCTGAACGGGGCTTCCAGCTGGTCTATGGCGCGACCGTCAACCTGTTCCTGAACAGGCATGGCGAATATCTGGGCTACGGACCGCAGGAAAAGGAACTGGTCGGCATCCCGGAGCCCGAAACCTTCTGCCAGCTGGCCTGGGACAAGCGGGTCGCCCGGATCTGGTGCACCCTGTTCCGCAACCGGGAAGAGCGCGAGGATCCCGGCGCCTTTCTGACCTCCGACAGCCGGGGCAATCTGCGCCGTATCCACGCGCAGTTCCAGGAAGATCACGAGGGCCTGCATCTGCGCCACGGCACCGAGCCCGAAATGATGTGGCTGAAGCGGGGCGAGGACGGCAAGCCGGACGGCGGCTTCTCGAAGCCCTATTGCTACCATATCGACCAGTTCGAGAGCCTGCGTCCGGTCTATATGCGGGTGATCGAATATTCGCGCGCGATGGGCCTGGACATGATCCAGGGGGACCACGAGGACGCGCCCGGACAACTCGAACTCAACTTCACCTTCGACGATGCATTGCGCACCGCCGACCGGCTGACGACCTATCGCCAGATCTGCGCCCAGGTCGCCCGCGAGTTCGACCTGATCGCCTGCTTCATGACGAAGCCGTTCATGGGCGTCTCGGCTTCCGGCTGCCATCACAACATTTCGCTGTGGCGCGGCGGCGAGGAGGTGTTGAATCCTCTCGGCAACGACCCGCTGCCCGGCATGGAGAACAACTTCACCTATCTGAAGGGCGGGGAGAACACCTTCATGCCCGACACCGACGATGTGCAGCTGCCCGGCAAGGTCGGGCTGCAGGTGGTCGGCGGCATCGTCAAGCATCTGGGCGCGCTGACAGCTATCGGCGCTTCCACCGTGAATTCCTACCGCCGCCTGTGGGACACCGGCTTCTGGGCGCCGGTCTTCGCCGACTGGGGCTACCAGAACCGCACGACCGGTCTGCGCATATCCGCGCCGGGCCGCTTCGAATACCGGTCGGTGGACTCGATGGTGAATCCGTATCTCATGGCTGGCGCGATCCTCAAGGCGGCCGATGACGGCATCAGGAACGACATCGATCCGGGCGAACCGGAAGACCGCAACATCTATCAGGCCATGGAGGCCGGCAAGCTGGTCAAGAAGCTGCCCATGACGCTCGGCGCCGCCCTGGACGCGCTTGCCGAGGACGAGGTGATTCAGGCCGCCATGCCCGGTGACATGTACCGCCTTTACGAAGAGTACAAGCGGGATGAATGGGAGCGTTTCCTGCACACCACGACCGAGTGGGACATGGAAACCTATCTGAACTGCCTGCCCTAGGCGCGGCGCTCGAAGGGAGAGACATGCTATGTGCGGCATTGCAGGACTGATCTACCGCGACGGCGCCCGCAATATCGGCGGGGAAATGACCGCCATGCTGCAGGCGCTCAAGCATCGCGGCCCGGATTCGACCGGCTTCGCGATCTACGGCGAGCCCGGGCCAAGCGAGTACATCATGCGGTTCAAGGTGGCCGAGCAGGAAGACCTGGGCCGCGGGACGAGAATCCGCCGGGCGATCGCCGAACGCAAGGCGGCCGTTGACGGGTTGCTGGACGAGCTCGGCGTCACCGTCCTCAATCAGGACGGACCGACGGAGTATGCGAGCCGCTACCGCATCGCCTATGACGGCGACATGAAGGACCTTGCCGACCAGATGGAGGAAATCGAGGGCACGGAGATCCTGTCGATCGGCAACGCGCTCGAACTGGTCAAGGATCTGGGCGATGCGGCCGACGTGTCCGGCGCTTACGATCTCGGCGGGTTCAGGGGAACACACGGCATCGGCCATACGAGGATGGCCACCGAATCGGATGTCGATATCCGCTCGGCCCACCCTTACTGGGCCTATCCGTATAACGACATCGCGGTGGTCCATAACGGCCAGATCACCAATTACTGGCTGATGCGCCGCCAGCTGGAGCGCAGCGGGCAGCGCTTCGTCAGCGACTGCGATTCGGAGCTTCTGGCGGTTTACACCGCGGTCAATCTCGAGAAGGGCATGACGCTGGAAGACTCCCTGCAGAGGTCGATCCACGAGATCGACGGGGTGTTCACATACCTGATTACCACGCGGAACGAGCTCGGCATGGCCAAGGACACCATGGCCGCCAAGCCGATGGTCCTCTACGAGGCGGACGACATGGTGGCGCTGGCGTCGGAGGAAGTGGCGATCAGGGCGATCATCCCGCACGAGATCGACACCACCGACCCCTATGACGAGGAGGTCCGGGTATGGCAGGCGTGAGCGACTCCGTCTCCGCCCAGATGGGCATGCATACCGAGCCCCTGACGGGTCGGGACATCAAGACCAAGTTCACGCTCAGGAACGAAGGCGGTTTCGCCTACCATTTCGCGCGGGATGTGGACTTCAACCGGCGCGCTGAAATCGACTGCGCCGACCTCGAGCCGTCGGAAATCAACCGGAAAATCCGCGAGCTGATGGATTCCGGCCACGGCAGCATTGTGCTCCGGAATCCGGGCGCCAAGCATTCGCTGATCGTCGGCATCCTCAACCGGATGAATTTCATCGTCGAAGGCAGCCTGGGCTATTTCGGCTGCGGCCTGCTCGACGGTCCGAATGTCCGGATTTCCGGCCGCGTCGGCTGGTCATTCGGCGAAAACATGATGGCCGGGGTGTGCGTGATCGAGAAGAATGCCGGTTCCACCTTCGGCGCCGCGCTGCGCGGCGGCGACCTCGTGTGCAAGGGGTCGGTCGGCTCGCGCACCGGCATCGACCAGAAGGGCGGCACTATCATCGTCGGCGGCGATACCGGCGCGTTTTCGGGCTTCATGATGCAACGCGGGCGCATCGTGGTCTGCGGCAATGCCGGAAAGAACCTCGGCGATTCGATGTATGACGGCACCATCTATGTCGGCGGCGAGATACAGGACCTGGGCGTCGATGCGGTCCCGGCGGAGTTGACCGATCTCGACCGCGCCTGGCTGGCCCGCAAGCTGACCATGTACGAACTGCTGCCGGAGAAGGGCGTCGATCATTTCACCAAGATCGTCGCCGGCAAGCAGCTCTGGAGCTACGACAATCTCGAACCGACGGAGAGGAAGCTGGTCCTCTAGGCAGGGCCGGCTTCGCGAAGCCCCGTCAAACCGCAGGAAGAGATCGATATGCTGGACGATCCGACCCCGGGCGACACCGGCTTTTCCAGGCTGGAAGTCGAGGAAAAATACATCCTCGGCAAGAGCCATATCTTCACGCCTGAAGTCATCAATGACATCCACGTGAAGTCGGAGCTCGGCCGTTACCGGATGCGCGGCTTCTCGCTGTTCAAGAAGATTCCGCATTGGGACGACCTGACCTTCCTGCCCGGGACGCTGACGCGTTTCGTGATCGAGGGCTATCGTGAGAAATGCGAGACGAGGACGGTGATTGGGCCCCGCGCGAAACGGCCGCTGGAACTGGACATCCCGGTCTACATCACCGGCATGAGCTTCGGCGCGCTCTCCTTCGAGGCCAAGACTGCGCTTGCCCGCGGCGCCACCATGGCCGGCACCGCCACCTGCTCCGGCGAAGGCGGCATGATCCCCGACGAACGGCGCTATTCGTCCAAATGGTTCTACCAGTGCATCCAGTCGCGCTACGGCTTCAACCCGCACCATCTGCTGCTGGCGGACGGGTGCGAGTTCTTCATCGGCCAGGGCTGCAAGGTCGGACTCGGAGGCCATCTGATGGGTCAGAAAGTGACCGACCAGGTGGCCGAGATGCGCTCGCTGCCGGCCGGTATCGACCAGCGTTCGCCGGCCCGCCATCCGGACTGGCTGGGGCCCGACGATCTGGCCCTCAAGATCCTCGAGATCAGGGAAGCGACCGACTGGCAGATCCCGATCCAGCTCAAGCTCGGCGCCGCGCGCGTGTATGACGATGTCCGTATGGCGGTGAAATGCGACCCGGATTCGATTTACATCGACGGCATGGAAGGCGGCACCGGGGCCGGCCCGCATCTGGCGACCGAGGAGACCGGTGTGCCCGGCATCGCCGCGATCCGCCAGGCTCGGCGGGCGATCGACGACCTTGGCAAGCGGGGCGAGATTTCGCTGGTCTATGCGGGCGGCATTCGCAATGGCGGCGACGTGGCCAAGGCGCTCGCGCTCGGCGCGGACGCCATCGCAATCGGCCATTCGGCACTGATGGCGCTCAACTGCAACAAGGATATTCCCGAAGCCGACTACCCGTCGGAGATGGGAGTACGAGCGGGCGCCTGCTACCACTGCCACACGGGCCGTTGTCCGGTGGGCGTCGCTACGCAGGATCCGGAATTGCGCCGGCGGCTCAATCCCGACGAAGCGGCGGAGCGCGTCTATAACTTCCTGCACACGCTGACCATGGAAGCGCAGATGATGGCCCGCGCCTGCGGCAAGACCGACATCCACAGCCTCGAGCCGGAAGACCTGGCCGCGCTGACGATGGAAGCTTCCGCGATTGCGCAGGTTCCGCTTGCCGGCACCGACCACACGGTCGGCGTCAAGGACTACCACCACATCTAGACGGAAGGGCTCGCAAGATGGCCGGATCCGGATACAAGGGCGCCAACATCGACGACGTCGACCATTTCCTGAAGGGCGGCGGCATCGATTCCGAACGCGAGCAGGCCATCGGGCAGCACATCGGCTATCGCTACGATGTCAACCTGCTGCCCGACTATGACAGGCTGACCCCGTTCCTGAGGGACTACATCGAGTTCATGGGCTGGGACGACCTGAACTGGCTGGAAGACGTCCATATGGGCTATGACGACGGCCAGGCTGCGGTGTTCGACAGGAACATCAACGGCTGGGTGGCGATTCCGGAGGACATGGAATTGCCGGACAACCAGCAGGACCGGGACATGATCGCCCGGGAAATGCTGATCAAGTTCCAGATGTCGCCCGACCACCCGATGGTGGACCTCTACAAGGCCTACCGGAAGTTCTGACGTTTCACCGCCGCGCCGGCCGCGGCAATGGCAGGAAATCCGGGTCAGCCGGCCTCGACCATGATGAGCGAGACCGCCGCCGCCCAGTCCGGCCTGAAGCCCAGGATGCGGACATCGTCCGACAGCCGGGTGTTGAACAGCCGGTTGTGCCATAGCGTGTTGCGGTAGGCCGGCTCGCCCGGCGCCATCGTGCGCACGGCGCAGGGCAGCCGGTAGGACTGGCCGAACTGCCGGAAGTCCAGGCGACACGCCCCAAGCTCCGCCAGCATCGCCGCGAGCCGGGATTCCGGCAGGAACAGGGCGGTCATCTCGTCCGAGAACCGGTTGGCCCGGTGATAATGGGTCGATTGCAGGAAGGCGAGGCCTTTCTGGTAGACCTCGTTGGGGTCGTGGTTTTTCCGGACCTGGAACTCGAAGAAATCGGAGCTTTCCGCGGGATCGCTGCGGACCAGCAGGACGATCGTGCCCTCCGAAAGGGCGCGGCCGTCGGGCGACAGGATCATCGGCCGCATCCCCTCGGACGGCCGCCCGCCATCCTCTCGCATGGCGATCTGGCGCAGCCGGCACTGCCAGCCGAGAAATTGCCGGCGCAAGGTCTCCGGGGTCACGGTGCTCGCCCTGTCTCGGTTGCCGGCGGCGACATCAGCAACGGGGAAGACCGCATGCCGGATGCCTCGACCGGTCCACAGGTCGGGCAAAAACCCGCCGGCGGACCGGCCGTGTCAGCCCCTGGCGCGTCAGTCGCCTTCAAGGGCTTCGTTGACCGAGGCGTCGTCCCCGTGCCGGCTGACGGTATCGTCGTAATCGGCCTTTTCGGCGCGCATCTGCATGACGTGCCAGCCGAGCCACAGAACCACGCCGATAATCACGAACAGTCCCTCCAGGCCCTGGAGGGGGTAGATGGCGCCGACGTCTTTCAGGTCGACCGCCCAGCTCTCGATGCCTGTCGTAGACATGCTTCTTTCTCCTTTCCGGCCGCCGGTCCGCCGGCGTCGAGGCGCCGGCGGATGCCGCGGCTAGTGGAACCGGCCCGTCAGACGGCCGCCTTCTCGGTTGCGCGGACATCGGCAGCCGCCGCCTGCTCGTCGCGGTTGTTCGCGAAGTCCAGCCCCAGCAGTTCGACCTGCTTCGGAATCCGCAGCACGCCAACCGCCGCCAGGATCTTGGCGACCACCCAGCCCGGCAGGAAACCGAGCACGAAGAACATGATGATCGCGCCGACGAACTGGCCGAGCGGGTTGATCGCGGCGTAGCCTTCATAGGGCGAACTCGGATGGCCCCAAAGCACGAAGCCGCAGATCACCAGGCCGATGAAGCCGGCATAACCGTGGACCGCCACGGCGCCGACGGCATCGTCGATCCTGAACTTCCGTTCCACCCAGAAGTGCAGCTTGTAGGCGCACCAGGTGCCGAAGCCGCCGATGATCATGGCGTGGATCGGATGGTAGAGATCGTTGCCTGCCGATGCTGTGATGATGCCCGCCAGGCCGCCTGAATAGGTCCAGAAGGCATTGCCTCCGGAAACCAGATAGCCGACCAGCAGACCGCCCGAGAGCGACATCAGGAAGTTCACCGTGATCGCGCCGAGCGTGGTCGGTGTCAGGTAGATGGTCGTCGCCGTCCAGGTATCGCCCGTGATCTCTCCGCCAATGGTCGGCGGGTCGATGATCGGTACGTTGCAGGCCACATAGAAGCCCCAGAACCCCGCATAGATGAAGAACAGCCCGAGGCACACCATCCACGGATTGTGCGGGTTGATGTCCCGCGGCGTGCCGTCCGCGGCGAACTTGCCGAGGCGCGGGCCCAGCACCACCAGGATGCCGAGCGCGAACCCGCCGGCGATCGCGTGGATCACGCCTGAGGCATAGGCGTCGTGATAGCCCAGCAGCTGGACCATCCAGCCGCCGTAGTGCCAGCCCCAGGCCGCGTCGATGATCCAGGCGACCGATCCGATGACGACTGCGAGAATCCAGAAAGCGCCGGAGTTGATCCGCTCGATCACCGAACCGGACACGATGGAGGCCGCCGTCCATGAGAACAGCAGGAAGGCCGCCCAGAACACGCCGGTAATCCGGTCGCCGGCGTTCGGGCCCATGGTCTCCGACCAGGGCGTGTTGGCGGCTCCGGCCGCAACGTCAAGGCCTCCGGTAATCCACGGCCCGTTCGGCATGGCCCAGTAAAGCCACCAGCCGAAGAAGAAGAACGTGATCGTCACCAGCGGGATCAGCATCGTGTTCTTCATCAGTGTGTGCATGTGGTTGCGCCGCCGGCTCGCGCCGACTTCGTACATGCAGAACCCGATATGGATAAAGAACATCAACGGTATGGTCGCCCAGTAATAGAACTCGGTGAATACCGTTGTCAGGGCGTTAAGATTGCCTTCCATGGCTCTGCCTCCCCGGGATCCTCGAACGGTTGTCTCGTGCGTAGGCCGGACGGCAAGACCGGTTCGAACCAATTTCCCCGAGCCGACGACCGCCCAGATGAATGGATTATATCTGGATTCTTTGGAATACCTCAATGATGTTTGCCGGTATTTCGACTCGAAATGGTCAGAAATGGTTCAATCCGGCAGCAAATAATTGGCGCCTGCGGGGCGCTTCGAGGCGATGGCGCGACGGCGCTTCCCCGAACCGCTTCCGGTGTGCCGCGGCGAAATGGGCGGCGCCGGAAAAGCCGGCGGCAAGCGCAATTTCAAGGACGGGAAGGTCGGTCTGGCGCAATAGTTCGCGGGATTTCTCCAGGCGGAGGTTCCGATAGAACGCCCCGGCGCTGCAGCCGAGCGCGGTGTTGAATTGCCTGTTCAGGTGGCGGGCGCTCACGCCGACAAGCTGGGCGAGATCGGCAAGCGGCAGCGGATCGGCGATGTGGTTCTCCATGGCCTCTATAGCGGCGAGCACGGCGTGCCGGCTGGTGCCGTAGCGCTCCGCGAGGCCGGCGCGCTGCGGGCCGCCGGCAGGACGCACATCGGTATGCATGAACCAGTCGCTGACCTTCCGTGCAAAGTCCGCGCCGTGATGCTCGGCGATCAGGGCGTGCATCATGTCCAGCGGCGCGGTCCCGCCGGCGCAGGTGATGCGGTCGCGGTCCACGACATAGAGCGTGCGCTCCAGGAGAAGTCCGGGGTGGCGCTCCGCCAGCGCGGCGGCATGTTCCCAGTGAAGCGTCATCCGCCGGTTTTCCATGACGCCGGCATTCACGAGAACCGCCGGCCCGCCCGAGACCCCGCCCAGCACGCAGCCATGCCGGGCCTGGCGCCGCAGCCATTGAAACACGCGGTTGTCGTCAAACCCGACCGGGTCGCCGCCGGCGACGACGAACGCCAGGTCGTACACGCCGGCCGCGTCCCCGAGTCCGGCGACCGCGACCGAGGCCGCGGACGAGCTGTTCGCCATGCCCGGCGTCCCGGGCCCGGCGGCGAAATGGAAGACCTCGTAAATCTCTTCGCCGGCAAGCAGATTGGCCGCGCGCAGCGGTTCGGTTACCGCCGCGAAGGACATCAGCGCGAAGTCCTCCACCAGAACGAAGGCGATGCGGCGTTTGGCGGGGGCTGTATCAGGCATGTCCGGAAAACTAAAGAATTGGTCCTTTGCAGGAAAGCGCCCGGGCGCCTTTCGGCGCAACAAGGGGAGCGTTCGAGCGGGGAAGCAATGCGCTATTCCGTATTGCAGATTCTCAGGCAGGGCCTGACCGGCAACCGGGGCTGGAAACCGGTCTGGCGCGAGCCCGACCCGAAGCCGCATTATGACATCGTCATAGTGGGCGGCGGCGGGCACGGGCTTGCCACCGCCTACTATCTGGCGGCGGTGCACGGCCTCACCGATGTCGCCGTGCTGGAAAAGGGCTGGCTCGGCTCCGGCAATGTCGGCCGCAACACGACGATCGTCCGTTCCAACTATCTGCTGCCCGGCAACCAGCCCTTCTACGAGCTGTCGATGAGGCTGTGGGAAGGGCTGGAGCAGGAACTCAACTACAACGCCATGGTCTCGCAGCGCGGGATCATCAACCTGTACCACAGCGACGCCCAGCGCGACGCCGCCGCCCGGCGCGGCAACGCCATGATCCTGTCCGGGGCGGACGCGGTGCTGCTGGGGCGGGACGCGCTGCGGGAGAAGTGCCCTTTCCTGGACTTCGACAATGAGCGCTTCCCGATCATGGGCGGCCTGTGGCAGCCGCGCGGCGGCACGGTGCGCCACGATGCGGTGGCCTGGGGCTATGCCCGCGGCGCCGACCGGCGCGGCGTCGATCTGATCCAGAATTGCGAAGTCACCGGCTTCGATATCGCCAACGGCGTCTGCCGCGGCGTCGAGACGAGCTGCGGCGCCATCCGGGCGAACCGGGTCGCCGTCTGCGTCGCCGGCTCCTCCGGCCGGGTGATGGGTCATGCCGGCCTGCGCCTGCCGATCGAAAGCCATGTCCTGCAGGCCTTCGTCACCGAGGGGCTGAAACCGGCCATTCCGGGCGTCATAACCTTCGGCGCCGGACATTTCTACGTCAGCCAGTCGGACAAGGGCGGGCTGGTCTTCGGCGGCGATATCGATGGCTACAACACCTATGCCCAGCGGGGCAATCTGCCGACCCTGGAAGATGTGTGCGAGGGCGGCATGGCGGTGATGCCGATGATCGGCCGGGCGCGCGTGCTGCGCATCTGGGGCGGCCTGGTGGACATGTCGATGGACGGCTCGCCCTTCATCGACAGGACGCCGGTCGAGGGGCTCTATTTCAACGGCGGCTGGAACTATGGCGGCTTCAAGGCGACCCCGGCGAGCGGCTACTGCTACGCCCACCTGATTGCGACCGGCGCGCCCCATCCGGTCGCAACAGGGATGCGTCTGGACCGCTTCGAGCGCGGCGCCCCGATCGACGAAAAGGGCGCCGGCGCCCAGCCGAACCTGCATTAGGGGCGCGCAAGGCATGCTGATCGACCACCCGCTCCTCGGACCGCGCGACGCGCAGGAGTTCGTCGTGCTCGGCGATGCCGGCCTGATCGACCGGCCCGACCGGCAGGCCGGAGACGCCGCGCGCCGGTTCCACGAATACCTGCATCTCCGAAACAATCCGGCCGGCGAGCACCGGGAGCTCTGGTTCCACGAACAGGGCGACCGCTCCTGGCTGGTCGTGACCCGCGATACCCTGACCCACGAGATACTCAGGGTCGAACTGGCGCGGGATGTCGCCGTTGCGCGGGGGCGGGACCGGTGAACGGCCCGTTCCGGCTGGACGGCGGCCTGATCGACCGCGCCCGCGCCCTCGCTTTCCGCTTCGACGGCCGGCCGCTGACGGGCCATCCGGGCGACACCCTGGCCTCGGCCCTGCTCGCCAACGGGGTCCGGCTGGTCGGCCGGAGCTTCAAATACCACCGGCCCCGGGGCATATTCACTGCCGGATCGGAAGAGCCCAACGCGCTGGTCGAATTGCGCAGCGGCGCGCTCCGCGAGCCGAACACGCGGGCCACCGTCGCCGAATTGTTCGACGGGCTGGAAGCGTCCAGCCAGAACCATCGCGGCTCGCTGCGCCGCGACCTGCTGGCGGTCAACGACCTGATCGCGCCCTTTCTCTCCGCCGGCTTCTACTACAAGACCTTCATGTGGCCGAAGTCGTTCTGGGAGCGGGTCTATGAGCCGGCCATCCGGGCCTCGGCCGGGCTGGGCCGCCTGTCGGGCGAGGCCGATCCGGACTGCTACGACAAGGGGTTCCTGCATTGCGACCTGCTGGTCATCGGCGCCGGGCCCGCCGGGCTTGCCGCCGCGCTGGCGGCCGGGCGCAGCGGCGCGCGGGTCATTCTGGCCGATGAGGATTTCGTCATGGGCGGGCGGCTCAACGCCGAGACCCATGAGGTAAACGGTCGGTCCGGCGCAGACTGGTGCGCCGAGGCCGTGGGCGAACTGGCGTCGATGGACCGGGTCCGTCTCCTCCTGCGGACGACGGTCACCGGCGCCTGGGACCATGGCATCTACGGCGCGCTGGAGCGCCGGACCGACCATCTCGCCGGGAGCGGCGGCAAGCCGCGCCAGATCCTGTGGCGGATCTACAGCAAGCGGGCCGTCCTCGCCGCCGGCGCCACCGAACGGCCGATCGCTTTCGGCGGCAACGACCGGCCCGGGATCATGCTGGCAGGCGCGGTGCGCGCCTACGCCAACCGGTTCGCCGTCGGCGCCGGCCGGCATGTCGGCCTGTTCACCAACAATGACGACGGCTGGCGCACCGCCGCCGATCTCGCCCGGAAGGGTGTGCCGGTCGCCGCAGTCATCGATGCGCGGGACCAGGAGCCGGTGGCCGAGGTGCCGGGCGCCCGGATCGTGATGGGCGGGCGCGTGACGGCGACACGGGGGCGCCACGGCCTGAGGGGGGTGACGCTGGCGACGGGGGAAAGGCTGGCGCTGGACTGCCTTGCGGTTTCCGGCGGCTGGAGCCCCAATGTCCACCTGACCTGCCATCACGGCGGCAGGCCGGTCTGGCGCGACGGGATCGCTGCCTTCGTGCCCGGCGACGGGCTCCCCGGCGGGATGAGCGTCGCCGGCGCGGCGGGCGGCTCCTTCACCACCGCGGCCGCGCTCGCCGAGGGGCATGGCGCAGCGGTCGAGGCGCTTGACGGGCTCGGTCTTTCCGCCGCCGCGGGAGAACCGCCGGGCGCCAGCGACGAGTCGGTCGAAGTCTCGCCCTTCTGGCATGTCGCGGAGAGTCGCGGCCGGGCGTGGCTCGACCTGCAGAACGACGTGACGGTGAAGGACGTCGTGCAGGCGCACAGCGAGGGCTTCCGCTCGGTCGAGCATTTGAAGCGCTACACCACCCTCGGCATGGCGACCGACCAGGGTAAGACGGCCAATGTCGCGGCGCTCGCCATCATGGCCGGGCAGACCGGAAACAGCATCGCCGAAACCGGCACGACGATGTTCCGGCCGCCCTACACGCCCGTGCCCGTCGCCGCCTTCGCCGGCCGGTCGCGCGGCAGGGAGTTCCGGCCGACCCGCCTGACGCCGAGCCACGACTGGGCGGAAGCGCGGGGCGCGGTCTTCGTCGAAGCCGGCTTGTGGCTGCGCGCCCAGTGGTTCCCGCGGCCGGGCGAGACCCGCTGGCGGCAGTCGGTGGACCGGGAGGTGCAGCAGACCCGCGGCTCGGTCGGCATCTGCGATGTCACGACGCTCGGCAAGATCGACATCCAGGGGCGCGACGCGGGCGAGTTCCTCAACAGGATCTACGCCAACGGCTTCGCGACGCTGGCGGTCGGCAAGGTTCGCTACGGCCTGATGCTGCGCGAGGACGGCATCGCCTATGACGACGGCACCACGGCCCGGCTCGGCGAGAACCATTTCGTCATGACGACAACGACGGTGAACGCCGTGCTGGTGTTTCGCAACATGGAGTTCGCCCGCCAGTGCCTGTGGCCGGGGCTGGACGTCCATCTGATCTCGGTGACCGAACAGTGGGCGCAGTTCGCCGTCGCCGGGCCCAATTCGCGCGCGCTGCTGCGGAAGGTCGTCGATCCGGAGCACGACATCTCCAATGAGGCCTTCCCCTTCATGGCCTGCGGCGAGGTCGGCGTGTGCGGCGGTACGCCGGCCCGGCTGTTCCGCATCTCCTTCTCCGGAGAGCTGGCCTACGAGATCGCCGTGCCGGCGCGCTACGGCGAAGCCCTGATGGAAGCGCTGATGGCGGCGGGCGGGGAGTTCGGGGCGGTCGCCTACGGCACTGAGGCGCTGGGCGTCATGCGGATCGAGAAGGGGCACGCGGCGGCCAACGAGCTGAACGGCCAGACCACGGCGCGCATGCTCGGCATGCAGCGCATGGTGTCGAAGAAGAAGGACTGCATCGGCAATATCCTGTCCGAACGGCCGGAGATGAACCGCGAGGGCGGGCTGGAGATGATGGGGTTCCGGCCGGTCGACCGGTCGGAACCACTGGCCGCCGGCGCGCATTTCCTGGCGCCGGGCCGAGAGGCCGTGACCGAAAACGACGAGGGCTGGATGACGTCCGTCGCGTGGTCGCCGGAACTGGGTCATTCGATCGGCCTCGGCTTCATCCGCAACGGCCACGCGCGGATCGGCGAAACGGTGCGCGCCTGGGACGGGGTGCGCGGCAGGGACGTGGCGGTCGAGATCGTTTCGGCGCATTTCCTCGATCCGGACGGGGAGAGGCTCCGTGGCTGAAGTTGCGCTGACGGCCCGCACGCCGCTCGACGGCTATGCCGGAACTTTCGGCGGCGTCACGCTGGTCGAGGCGGCCGGCCTGTCGCTGGTGTCCGCAGCCGTGCCGAACGGCGGCGGCGACGCCTTCGCGGCGGCGCTGGCCGAGGGCTTCGGCGCCTCCCGTCCATCGACCGGCGAGTCGGTTCCGGGCGACCGCCTCGGGGCGCGCATCCTCGGCATGCAGCCGGACCAGATGTTCATCCTGTTCGAGGCGCCCGATCCCGACCGCGCGGCCGAAGCCGTGTCCTCGGCGCTCGGCCCGGCCGCCTATGTCACCGACCAGTCCGACAGCTGGGCCATGCTGCGCATCGAGGGCAGGGGCGTGCGCGCGGCGCTGGAGCGCATCTGCATGCTCGACCTCGACGACGCCGCCTTCCCGCAAGGCAGGGTGGCGCGCACCGTCATGGAGCATCTTGCGGTCATCATTCTGCGCGACGGAGCGGACAGTTTCCTGCTGATGACCCCGCGCTCTTCCGCGCGCTCTTTCCTGCATGCGGTGGAACTGTCGCTCGCGAATGTATCGGAATAGCAATCCCGCGCCTTGGAGCACGCCCCGTTCGGGTTGAAACGGCCCCGTCGGCAGAGCGCCGGTTGTCACCCAACCCTTTCCCCGGGGGAGAGGGCTTTCTTCCCGGCCCGACTGTCCGAACCGGGGAGCCCCTCGCGCCGTGTCATGGAATGTCATGTTTTGTCATGGTCGGGGGCGAAGCCGGCGTCCTCCGGCCCGGTCCTCTTCTTCTTTTTCTTTTTCTTTTTCTTCCTCGTTCCCGTCGCCGGTCCGCTCCAGTCGTCGTCTTCGCCCCGCTCTTCCCGTTCGAGGCGGCTCTGCCTGCGCTCCCCGACCTCGTCGGGCGCCCAGGGGTCGTAGATGTCGCCGTAGCCGTTGCGGCGCTGGTAGAGCCAGTCGTGTTCGGCGCCGTCGGCCCGGTCGTCGTCGATCCCGTCCTC
>JAJEIH010000090.1 GCA_022827685.1 Alphaproteobacteria bacterium | reverse complement strand
GTTGGCAACGAATCAGATTCGCTGACCCCTGGCAATTGCTAATCGCGATCGGCCGTCCAGATCGTGTTGCCGGGGCTCAGCCCGCGCGCGACGGCCGCCAGGTCCGCACCGGATTGCGCCACTCGATCCCCTCCAGCAGGTAGCCCAGCTGCGCTGCACTGATCGTAAGCATCCGCCAAGGACCGCAGGGTATCCCGGGCTGAGATTGGCGGCGCGGTGATGCTGGCGATGAAGTTCCGGGCGGGATCCGGCCCCGGCTTCGCGGGGCAGGCTCTATGCGGCGCGATCGAGCTTCTGCTCGGGGACCCAGTACCAGGGGAGGAGTTCGTCGAGCCTGGTCTGCGGCGTATCCGCGATGCGATCGAGGACGTCGGCGAGCCAGGCCTGCGGGTCGACGTCGTTGAGCTTGGCGGTGCCGATGAGGGTGTACATCACCGCCGCTCGCTCGCCGCCGCGATCGGAGCCGCAGAACAGCCATGACTTGCGTCCGAGCGCGATGCCACGCAGCGCCCTCTCTGCGGCGTTGTTGGTAAGACAGATGCGGCCGTCGTCGAGGAAGCGAGCGAAGCCGTCCCAGCGCTTCAGCATGTAGTCCATCGCCTTGGCCACGGCGGCGTGGCGCGAGAGCCCGGCGCGCTCCGTGCGCATCCAGTCCTCGAGCTTCGCGACGAGCGGCGCGCTCCATTCCCGGCGCACGGCCAGGCGCCGCTCGGCACTCTCGCCGTTGATCGCGCGCTCGATATCGAACAGCGCATCGATCCGCTTCACCGCCTCCAGCGCCAGCGGCGAGATCGGCGGCGCCCGCTTGCCGCGCCTCTTGCCGGCCGCGATATCGGCGAGCTCGTAGAACTTCCGTCGCCCGTGCGCCCAGCACAGCGCCTCGGTCACCGGTCCCGGCGAGCGGCCGGGCTCGTAGAGCCGCCGGTAGCCGGCATAGGCGTCAGCCTGCAGCATTCCTGCAAAAGTCTGAAGATGCTCGACCGGATGATCGCCCGAGCGATCCCGGGAATAGCGGAACAGCGCCGCCGGCGGGTCCGGACCGGAGAACGGCCGATCGTCGCGCACATAGACCCAGGCTCGCGCCGTATCCGTCTTGCCCTTGGCCAGCACCGGCACAGGGGTATCGTCGCCGTGCAGCCGTTCCGCCGCCAGCACGTGAGCCACGATCAGGTCATGCAGCGGCTTCAGCGCCACGGCACATGCACCCACCTGGTCGGCCAGCGTCGAGGTGCTGAGATCGATCCCTTCCCGCGCGTAGCGGTCCCGCTGCCGGTTCAGAGGTACGTGCTGCCCGTACTTCTCGAACAGGATCGTCGCCAGCAGGTTGGGACCCGCCCAGCCGCGCGGCGTCGCATGGAACGGTGCGGGCGGTTGGGAGATCCGCTCGCAGTCCCGGCAGGTGAACTTCTCACGCACCGTCTGGATCACCTTCCAGCGGCGCGGGATCGCCTCAAGCGTCTCGGTCACGTCCTCGCCCACCTTCGACAGCCGCTCCGACCCACAGCAGGCGCAGGCAGTCGGCCCCGGCACCACCACCCGCTCGCGCGGCAGGTGCTCGGGGAAGGGCTTGCGCGACGGCTTGCGGCGGGCGAACGCCTTCACCTCGGTCGTTGCCGCTGCCGCCTTCTCGGCTGCGAGATCGTCCTCGCCGGCGTCGGCCGTGAGATCGTCGAGCGCGAGCTCAAGCCGGTCGAGCAGGCGCTCCTTGCGCTCGGACCGCTGCCCGTAGAGTGCGCGGCGCAGCTTCTCGATCATCAGGGTCAGAGCGGCGACCTGCGCCTCGGCCGCCGACACCCGCGCCTGCGATGCCGCAAGCGCTGCTTCGAGGGCTTCAACGTCGCAGCGGGCCGTGCCGGTCATGGGGTTGGCAACGAATCAGATTCGCTGACCCCTGGCAATTGCTAATCGCGATCGGCCGTCCAGATCGTGTTGCCGGGGCTCAGCCCGCGCGCGACGGCCGCCAGGTCCGCACCGGGTTGCGCCACTCGATCCCCTCCAGCAGGTAGCCGAGTTGTGCCGCGCTGATCGACACCGCGCCCCCCGCCGTCGACGGCCAGGGGAACCGTCCCCGCTCCAGACGCTTGGCATAAAGCGATATCCCGATACCGTCGTACCAGAGGATCTTCAAAAGGTCGCCTCTGCGTCCGCGGAAGACATAGAGATCCCCCACATGGGGATCGCGCCCGAGGTCCTGCTGAACCTGCAGCGCCAGCGTGTTCATGCCGCGCCGCATGTCCGTCACTCCCGTCGCAAGCCACACCCGCACACCGCTCGGAACCGGGATCATCGCCCCTCCAGCACCGCGATCACGCGCGACAGCGCCGCCCCGTCGACCGCCCGGTCGACGATCACCCGGCGATCGCACGCCAGCACGATCTCCATCCGTCCGCTCGCCGGCGCTCCCGCCGCGACGACACTCTCGGATGGTGAGTTCATCGCCGCAGTACCCGCCTCCTGGCCCGGTGCTGCCTCGACGACCACTGGCACGAACCGGCCGGCCACGCCGGCGCGCTCGGGCTCGCGAAACAGACGACGCCACCTGAATATCTGATTGGCATTGAGGTTGTAGCGCTGGGCCACCATCGGCACCGAAACCCCAGGCTCACAGGTCTCCGCCACGATCCGCCGCTTCTGCGCATCGCTCCACCGACGGCGACGGCGGCGACGGACCTGACCGCCGCTCCCAGCGCCCGGGTTCTCCTCGGAAATCGACATTGGCTAAGTGCCCACTTAGCAATAAGTGGACACCTACGAAGCGTCCACTATACGGACGCTCAGCCTGCCAAAACCCGCGCGATCGGAACAGGCGGCCTACACCGGATGGATACCCCCATCCAGCGCACGCGGCCGATGATCTCGGTGTCCTCGGGCAGGGGCGCGTTCGGCCAGTCGGAATTGTCGCTCTGCATGATCCGCGTGCCGGCTACGCCCTCGGCGGCGCAGCTTGAGGGCAAGACCGCAGTAATCAGGCCGCTATGGAGATCGCGCGTGCGTCGTTGTCGACGATCACCGGGGATTTGAAAT
>JAJEIH010000112.1 GCA_022827685.1 Alphaproteobacteria bacterium | reverse complement strand
GAAGGCCATGGGAAATCTCCTTCATGGGGTCTGGTTGATGACGGTGGGTTGCGAACGGCCGGGGCCGGGGTCACTCCCCCGAACCCCCGACCGTTCAATCTCTCCAAGCCCTCCTCCACCTCTATTCGGCCGGGGAGAGCGGCGGTGCCGGGTCCCAGGGCTCCGCCGGCGCCGCCTCGTGCAGCGCGTGTCCGAACGCCGGTTCCGGGTAGAGGCTCGCGAAGCCGTGTTCCGGATAGACCGCGCCGCGCTCCGGACAGCGCATGGCGCGCTCGTCGTCGGCGATCTCGCGGACGGTATGGCGATCGACCCCGATCTCGGCGAGGAGATCGCAGCCTGTCGGAAGGTCGAGGGACGTATCGGGACGGAACATGGGCGGAAACTCCTTTGCCGTTGCCCTGCCCGGCATCGGCGCGGGAGTTCCTCTCCCTCCACCCTGCCGGACACTCGCCCGGCGGGCGCTTCACTCCTCCTCTATGACGGACGGGCGGCGCGGCGGATCGCGGCCAGGCGCTCGCAGACGGCCCGCGGCGCCATCGATCCCAGGTTCAGCACCGGGATGCCACGGGACTCGGCGATGCGGATGCCCATGCCCGTGCCCCCAACCGGCTCGCCGTGTTCCGACCAGCACACGACCGCATCGACCGGCCGGCCCAGCCGCTCGCCCAGCAGGATCGCGACGTTCCGGGTATGCAGCTTGCGGACGGCCGGCGAACACCGCTCCCACGCCGGATGCAGGGGCGCCGCGATCTCCATGCACGCCGTCATCGCCGCCGCCGACAGCACCCGGCACTCCGCCCCCCGGTGCCCGTTGTAGCCCCGCCACGGCAGCCAGATCGTCCGCTGCTCCGCCGGCGCTCCCGCCGCGAACGCGCTGTCGGCCCCGTCCGCCCCGCCCGAAGACAGATGCCAGCCGGTCCGCGCCAGCCATCCCGCCATCGTCTCCATGTCCGCCAGCACGGCCGCCGGCGTCTCGCGCGAGCCGATCCCCGCATAGGTCAATGTCGCCATGATCGATCTCCCCGGTTGCGACTGCCGCGACTCCCTCTCCGTCAGCGGCTTCGCCCCCCGGCCCGCTTTTCTCCACCTCTGCGGCGCGAACGGACCGGCCTCGCTTGCATTGCCGTGCTGCCCGGGGCATCGGTTGCGGCATGGACGAGCGGGAATGGATGGCGCGGCGCGGGTTCTGGCCGCTGGCGCTTCTCTGGCTGCCGGCCGGGGTGGTCGCGCAGGCGGTTATCCGGTTCGGGCCGTCGGCGGTCGGGTTCGCGGATTCCGGGGAGGCGCTGGCGGCGCTGGGCTCGCTCGCCGTTGCCGTCCCGTGCGGCCTGCCGCTGGCGCTCGGCTGCCGGTGCCTGTGGCGCCTCGGCTACCGGCGCGCGGCCTGGGCGGCTGCCATCGGGCTGGGCGCCGCGACGATCCCGGCGACGCTGGTCGCGGGCCTGCTCGGGCCGGTGGCGATAGCGGCCTGGGCGGTGCTGCTCAGCCTACCGGTCTGGATCGCCTGGCTATGGCTCGCGCGGCGCGGATGACCACACACGGCTGCGGGCCGGCTGCGGAGCGCGGCCGCCATGTGCGAGCCTGGCCGGGGCGTCGGACGGCAGGGGGCCGGCTACGCAGTAATCGGGCAGCCGAAACGGGAGCGGCCGCCATCCCGGCAAGACGACGACAGGCCGGCAGCGCAGCAGCAGGGAAGACGGCGCGCTCGCGCGCCGGGGGTCGGTCAGACGGTCCCGGAGGCGGCGATCCGCAGCTTCCCGTCGCCGGCGGCGCGCGGCTGGCGGATGACGATGTCGATGTCGCGGCCGAGCGCGGTCAGCAGGCGGAACAGGCGCTCCAGCGAATACTCCCGGAAATCCCCCCGGAGCAGCCGGGAGACGTCGGGCTGGGAGAGCCCGAGCAGCCGCGCGACCTCGGTCTGGGTGATGCCGCGCGCGCGGACGATATCGTCGATGCGGCCGACGAGCTCGGCCTTGACCAGGTGCGCGTCGGCATCGGGAAGGCCGAGATCGGCGAAGACGTTGCCGCTGCCGCGCTCCACGGGGATGTCGTCGGATTCCATGTCGTCAGTCTCCACGATGGGTGTCACGGTAGTGCCGCTCGGCGGCCCGGAGGCGCCGGCGCACCAGGTCGAGCTCCTGCTTCGGCGTCGCGATGCCCCGCCGGGCCTTCTTCTGGAAGGCGTGCAGGACATAGACGGCGGTCTCGAACCGGACCGTGTAGACGGCGCGGAAGGTGTCGCCGTCGTGGCGCGCCACGATCTCCACGACGCCCGGGCCGAACCCCTTGAGCGGCTTGGCGTCGCGGTGCTGCCGTCCGAGCTGGGCGCGGTAGATCGCGAACCCCATGCGGTCCTGCACCGGGCCGGGAAAACGCTTCAGGTCCGCCTTGCTCGAACCGATCCATTCGACTGGCTTCGGCAATTGCATTGTCGGCTCCGCACTATAGGGGTTTCGCCATAGGCGGACAAGCCGGGCGGCGCATCAGTGCTCCGTGGGGTCGCCGGGTTCGCGCGTCTCGGCCTGCATCGAGGCCGCTGCCATGGCGGTCCAGGCCTCGCGGTCGTAACCGAGCCTCCGGTTCAGCTTGTCGCAAATGCTGAGCGCATCGTCCAGATTGAGCGAGATCAGTGCGGTCGGCACATACCCGGCGAGGCCCTCGATCACGATGCGGATCTGCTGCACGTCGGTCTCGACGTCGTAGGCGGGCACGAAGCAGAAGTTGGGGCAGTCCGGCAGGGTCTGCGCGGTCATGGCGGCGTTCTCCTTTGTCGGGAAGGCGGGCCGGCGCGTCGGGAGTGTCTATCCCGCCCGCGCCGGCAACGGAAGCGCCGGTCCCGTCGATGACGGCGGGCCGGCAACATGTGTGGTGGGGCTCGCCACTGGCGGCGACCGGGCCGGCCATACGGATGCTGGCCGGCCGGCGGCACGGGCAGAGTCAGGCGGCCAGCGGCCAGCGTTCCAGGATGCGTTCCACCGCGGCCGCATTGGGCGCGAATATCCGGGCGCGGAACGAGACGATCTCGACGGTGCAGCCAATGCGCCGGAGCGCCGGCAGGTCGGTATCGGCCGGTCCCTCGATCTCGACCCGGTCGGCGCCCATCAGGCGGCGGCGGGCGAGCCGCCAGCCGTTGGCGAGCGAAAGCGCGTTGCCCCGGTCAATGACCGCTTCGAAGGCCTCCGCTCCGGTCATGGCGGGGCCGCCGTCGAGGCCGAAGCCGGCGCGCACCGCCCGCACCTGCTCGGCGTCGAGCACGCGCCCGATGAGAGAGATACCGTCATCGGACGTGAGCCGCCGGACCCGCATGTTCTCGGCCGGCAGGCGGTCCCAGACGGGCAGGAGAAGGCCGGAGGCAAGCCAGAAGCGCGAGTCCCGGTGGGACGGCAAGCCGGCGATCTCGGCGTCCCAGACGCGGCGCCACTGCGCCTCGTCGGCACGGCGCCAGTTGGAGGCGTCGAGTTCGGCCCGGGCCATGGTCTCGCCGGTCGCGGGACGGATCAGCCGCACGCGCTCCTTCACCCCGCCATCGTCCAGCATGCGCGAGGCAGCAGGCAGCACCACGGCGGCGCGCTTCGATCGGGTGTTGACCACGAGGCGCGGCTTTCCATCGGGTCCCGGATCGCGTTCGCCGATCTTCAGCGCGGCATCGGCGGTGAGCGGCACCAGCCTGTCGCGGCGGACGATCTCCACCAGCTCGGTGGCGGCCCCGGTGCCGGGATGCTCGTAGAGCGTCTCCCGGTCGGCGACGGTGAGCGAGTCGGCGGTGACGGTCTCCACCCCGACCTCATAGCTGCCGGCCTCGATCGCCTGCTCGATGTTGGCGGCGATGCGCGCCTCCAGCTCGGCGAACAGCTGGTTCTGCTCGGCGATGGGCAGCGCCAGCAGCCGGTTGAGGAACCTGGGCATCGGCGGCAGGTCCTCCTTGAGCGATCCCTCCCAGGTGAGCTTCAGCCCGGTGGCCTTCTCGAAGCGCTCCAGGTTCCAGCCCTGGATGGACCCGCGCCAGAGCGCGCCGTAGAACTGGCGCAACGCGGCCTTGGCATAGACGGATTCGAGGTTGTCGCTCTCGCGGAACAGCGCCGCGTCGCTGCCGCCCATGGCGGTCTGACTGTCGCGCTGCCCACGTGTGATGGCGCCCAGGCTGTCCAGTCGCCGTGCGATGGTGGCGATGAACCTGCGCTCGCCCTTGACGTCCGTGGTCACGGGCCGGAACAGCGGCGCGGAGGCCTGGTGCGTGCGGTGGGTGCGTCCGAGACCCTGGATCGCCTGGTCGGCGCGCCAGCCGGGCTCCAGCAGGTAGTGGATGCGGCGTTCCGTGTTCCCGCAGGAAAGGTCCGCGTGGTAGCTGCGGCCCGTGCCGCCCGCCATGGAGAAGACGAGGATGCGCTTCTCGGCGTCCATGAACGCGGCGGTCTCGGCGAGATTGGCCGAGGCCGGACGCGAGCGCAGCGAGAGGCGTTCGCCCTTGGCATCGGTGACGCGCAACACCCGCCGCGACCGTCCCGTCACTTCCGCCACCGCTTCGTGCCCGAAGTGCTGCACCACCTGGTCGAGCGCCGTCGGCACCGGCGGGAGCGCCGCGAGTTTCTCGATCAGCGCGTCGCGGCGGTCCTCGGCTTCCTTGCAGATCACCGGGTTGCCGTCGGCATCCCTGGCGGGCCGGCTGAGGAGGTTGCCGCCGTCGTCGGTGAACGGCTCCTGCAACTGCACCGGGAAGGCGTGCATCAGGTAGGAGAGGATCGCGTCCCGGGGCGTGAGGTCGATGTTGAGATCGTCCCACTCCGAGGCAGGAACCTCGGCGATGCGGCGTTCCATCAAGGCCTCGCCGGTCGAGACCAGCTGGACCACGGCCGAGCGCCCGGCGGCGAGGTCGGCCTCGACGGCGCGGATCAGGCTCGGGCACTTCATGCCGGTCAGCAGATGGCCGAAGAAGCGCTGCTTGGTGCCTTCGAACGCTGACAATGCCGCCGCCTTGGCATTCTTGTTCAGCGTGTCCTCGCCCTGGACGATGCCGGTGGCCTTGAGCGCCTCCTCGATGTTGGCATGGATCACCTTGAAGGCGCCGGCATAGGCGTCGTAGATGCGCCGCTGCTCCGGGGTGAGCGAATGTTCGAGGATGTCGACCTCGATCCCGTCATAGGCCAAGGCCCGCGCCTGGTAGAGACCGAGGGCCTTGAGATCGCGGGCGACCACCTCCATCGCGGCGACCCCGCCGGCTTCCATCGCGGAGACGAACTCGACGCGCTTCTCGAACGGCGTCTCTCCGGCGCCCCAGAGGCCGAGCCTCCCGGCATAGGCCAGGCCCGGCACCGTGGTCGCGCCGGTGGCCGACACATAGGCGATGCGGGCGTCGGGCAATGCGTTCTGCAACCGCAGGCCGGCCCTTCCCTGCTGGGACGGTTTGGTCTCGCCGCGCTCGCTCTTCGATCCCGCCGCGTTGGCCATGGCGTGCGCTTCATCGAAGACGATGACGCCGTCGAAGGCGTGGCGGTCCTCCTCGTCGAGCGAACCGGCCAGCCATTCGACGATCTGGTCGAGGCGCGAGGGCTTGCCCTGGCGCGATGGCGAGCGCAGCGTGGCGTAGGTCGCGAACAGGATGCCGGCGTCGAGGGGTATCTCCATGCCCTGACGGAAGTTGCCCAAGGGGATGACGTCGCTCTCCAGCCCGCCCAATGCGGTCCAGTCGCGTCGCGCGTCCTCCAGCAGCTTGTCGGACTGCGACAGCCAGAGGGCGCGTTTGCGGCCCCTCAGCCGGTTGTCGAGGATGATCGCGGCGACCTGGCGGCCCTTGCCGCAGCCGGTGCCGTCGCCCAGCATCCAGCCTCGGCGGAACTGCACCGGCTCCGAAAGCGTTTCGCCTTCCTGGGTGACGAGGGAGGTATCGACCTCCTCGTCGTTGACGTCCTCGCCGTCCTTCGGGCAGCGGTGGACGGTCTCCCACTGGGAGCCGATGCGGTACTCCGCCGTGAGATGCCGGGAATGGGCCTCGCCCGCCAATACGACGCTCTCGAGCTGGGCGTCCGACAGCAAGCCGTCCGTCACCACGCGTTCCGGCAGCATCGGCCGCCAGGCCGGCGCCGGATGGGGCACGGCGGCCATGGCGGCGGACTGCACCAGCGGCGTCGGATGCTCGACCGCGCCCGGCACCCGCACGATGCCCGGCCGCCAGGGGGCGTAGGGGCCGGCGTCGGCGGAGGAGCCAGCGTTGGTATTGGCGGGTTCGACCGGCCCGGTGTCGATGACCAACTCCGTAACCGGCCCCCAATCGTGGGACCGGCGGGTCTCGGGGGTCGATGCGGGCTTGGGACCCCGCCGCTTCTCGGGCTTCTGCGTTACCGGCTTGCCGAACAGGTCGCGCGCGGGGCCGGAAGGGATCGGGACGGGCGCGATCGGCTGACGTGGCGGCATCCGCGCGATGACGGCATCGAGCAGCTCGGCGGCGTTCTGGGCGCGTGCCGTTGCGTCCAGTTCAACCTCGGGTCCGGTGCCGCGCTCCAGCACGGTGAGGCGCGTGTCGAACCCGGTGCCGCGCCTGGCATAGGCGCGGCCGTCGATAGCCATGGAGAAGATGCAACGGGCCGGCGGGTCGAGACGGCCGACGGTGTCGCCCGGCGCGCAATGGGCCGAGGTGATCGTCACCAGCCGGCCGCCCGGCGGCAGCATCGAGGCGGCCGAGCGGACATGGCGCAGATCGGCGTCGCGGGTGATGCGGTCCACGCCGGGCGTGGCCGAAAACGGCGGGTTCATCAGCACCACGGTCGGCCGGACGTCGCGCAGCCGGTCGGCGATGGTCTCGGCGTTGAACGCGGTGACCACGGCTTCGGGGAAGAGCTGCGTCAGCAACCGCGCCCGGGTCTGCGCATATTCGTTGAGGTGGAGATTGCCGGCGGCGGAGTTGCCGAGCGCGCACTGCGCCATCACCGCCAGCATGCCGGTGCCGGCGGAGGGCTCCAGCACGACGTCGCCCGGCCGGATCGCGGCGGCCTGGAGGGCGGCATAGGCGAGCGGCAGCGGCGTCGAGAACTGCTGGAGGCGGACCTGCTCCTCGGAGCGCCTGGTGTGCGAGGGTTCCAGCGCGGCGAGCGCCTCCAGCATCGCCAGCATGCGGCGCGTGCCGTCAATACCGGCGCCCGCATTGCGTCGCATGCCCCGGCCGTAGCGTTGCATGAAGATCGCGACGGCGGCTTCGGCGGCCTCGTAGGCGTCCTTCCAGACCCAGCCGCCCTCGGCGTCGGTGGCGCCGAATGCCTCCGTCATCGCGTCGCGCAGCGTCTCGGCATCGAGGGGCCGTCCGGCCTCCAGGACCGGCAGCAGGGTTTGGGCCGCGGCGAACAGGGCGTCGCCCGCGATGGGGCGGGCCGGTTCGGCAGGCGAATCGGTGGCGAGCGCGGGAACGGGCGGACGCGCGAGGGCGTCCGGCGCCGTGGGGGCGTCGAGCATGGCAGGCTCCGTGCTGGATGGGACCGGGCAGGCCGGCGGCGCGGGACGGGCACTCCCGCCCCGACCCCACCGGACTGCCCCGGGCCGGCTGGCCGGACTCCCGCCGGCGCAACGCGCGTCCGTGAAAACCGTTGCGGGCGCGGCCGGCGGATGCGTTCAGGAAGGTGTGGGGACGCCTGTGAAGCCCGCGCGGCTCAGGGCCGGCGCGGGGCGTGCGGCGGTATCAGACGAAATATTCGCCCGATGCCGTAAAGGTCGATTCGTTGGCGGCGAGGGTCTCGTCGATCGCGTCGTCCGAGGTCAGGTGCTCGTACTCCGCGCGGAGCTGGCGGTAGAGCCAGCGCGCGAGATCGCGCATGGCCTCGGTCACGGCGTCCTCGGCATCGTCGGTCGGCGGCTGCCAGGTCGGGCTGTCGCGTTCGACCTCGATGGTCATCGTGTATTCGTGACAGTAGCGGCCCTGTTGTCGGATCGAGGCGTGGACCTGGAAGAAATTGCGCTTCTGGACGGCCTGCAACGCGTCCGCGATGCGGTGCAGTTCGTCATCCTTGGGCGCATGGTCCCGGATCGCCTTGGCCGCTCCCCGGGCGTGGGCATAGGACGCTTCGAACGACGCGCCGTCGCCCTGATTCCAGAACCCCGTCCAGTACAAGTGCGGCTTGTCCCGCGTTCCGCCGCCATAGAGGCGCACGGGGCTGGTGCGCAGCGTCACGCCGAGGATTGCGCAGATCGTCTGGAAATCCTCGTAGACGAAGTCGTACCACTCGTGGTCGAGGCAGGATTCGCGATACCAGGCGCGGGCCTTCTCCTTCGCCGCGTCCGAAAGCTCGTCGATCGTGTAGACCGTGATCTCGACGACCTGGGGCATGGTCAGCACTCCTTCGGGCGGGGGTTGCGGGGGACGCCCCCACCGGAGACGCGCACGAACCGGACGGCCTCATGGATGCGGCGGAGCGCGACGCGGTCGTGGTCCGGAATGGCGCGGAACCAGAAAGCGGGTTTGCGCGAAAAGAACGCGCCGGAGTCCGCGACGAACCCGTCCGCATAGGCGACGAAGTGATTGCCCGCTGAAACCGCCCACGTCCCGGTGGGCGCGGGATCCAGGAACGTGCCGAGCGTGATCGCGCGTTCGTCGAAGGGGACGCCGGCGAAGATGCGTTCCCAGACTTCCTCCCGCCGGGCGAAGCGGCGGTTCCGGTATTTCGGGTGGCGGACGGCGTAATCCGGCGCCCAGCCGAACTCTTCGAGGACGGAGGCGAGCTCGTCGATGAAGACGCCGTTGACCGAGGGGCGGTCGAACAGGCGGCGGATGACGGCGGCGGCCTCGTGGGTGGGCACGCCGACAATTGCGGAAATCGCGGAGGGGCCGCACTTCGTGGCGCGGCCGGTAATCCGGTGGAGCATGGCGGTCTCCGGGCTGGAATGGGCGCGGCGGGGAGGGAGGAAGCGGAGGGCGCGCGACGTTCGGAGGCCAGGATCACACCGGCGCTACGCGTCGAGGCGGTGCGCTCAGTCGTCCTCGGGGAACATGATCGTCGCCACCGCCTCGCCCCGGTCCCCACCGCCGAGCGCCACGACGGGGAAGTGTTTGCGGGGCGGCCGGCTGCTGTCGCGGAGGTCCTTGCGGATGTCGCGCACCAGCACGCACATGGTCACGCGGTCGCTGTTGGAGGCGCGGAGCGCGTAATGGCGCGCCATCCAGAGGACGTCCCAGAGGCGTCCGCGTTCGTCCTGGAAACCCCGGTAACCGTCGGGCAGGGCGACCAGCCGGTCCCATACGGCGCGAGAGAGTGCGACGGGAATCCTGAACCCTGCCTCTCGCGCGGTCTCGGAGACGTCGACGAGGACGCCGTCCTCGATCGCCTGGGCGCGGGTGTAGGCGAAGATCACGGGACCGAATGCGTTGTCCTTGGCAGGTTCGGGCATGGTCGGGTTCCTTGCGGGGGAAAGAGGGAAGCGGTGGCTGGGGGCCGGTCAGAGAAGCCCCAGCGCCTGGAAGCTGACTGCGTGACACGGGGTGACGATCACATGGTCGAGCAGCGTCACGTCGATGGTCTTGAGTGCGTCGTGGATGCGGTTCGTCATTTGGATGTCGGCGCGGGAGGGATCGGGCGAACCGCCGGGATGATCGTGGACCGCGACGACCGCGCTGGCCTGAACCTCCAGCGCGCGCACACAGATCTCGCGGGGGTAGACCGGGGTGTGGCAGACGGAGCCCTTCTGGTGGCATTCGTCGGCGATGAGGAGATTCCTGCGATTGAGGAAAAGCAGGTGGAACTCCTCGACCTCGCGGTGGCCTGCGAGGGTCCGGCAGTACTCGATCACCTTGTCGTAGCTGCCAAGCGACGGGCGCACGGTGTCGGGCACTTTGGCCCTTGCCATGCGGATGCCGAGCGCTTCGGCGGCCTTGAGGGCGGCAATGGCGTCCTCCGGCAGGCCCGGCACGGTGCGCAGCCGGTCCGGCCGGGCGGCGAGCGTGCGCGGCGCGGTGCCGAACGTGTGCAGCAATGCGCGGGCGAGCGCCTCGGCATCGTCCACCGACCGGCGCCCGGAGAGCAGCAGCTCCAGCAGCTCGCGGTCGTCGACCGCCCCGCTCCCGGCGCGCAGGAAGCGGGCCCGGAGCCGGCGGCGGCCCGTGGCCTGACGGATCGAGGCGGGGCCGGCGGGCAGGTCGTAGAGCGGCATCTCGTCGAAACCCGTCGCGGAATCGGGCATGGCGACATCCTCCAAATGAGTGGAACCGAAACGCCTCGCCCCGGCGGGCGGGACGGAGCGCCATGGCGAAAGGGCAACGCTGGCGCGGAGAGCGCCCCGCCGGATCAGTGGGCCGGAACCTCCGGCGCAAGGGCGGGCGGTCCGAGCGTGACCGCGACGTCACCGCCGGTGACGGCGATCGTGACTGTGCGGTCGGGCGGCATCAGCCAGAGCAGGTCGGTCCAGACGGCGCGGGCAATGGCGCGCTTCTGCGCCTCGTCATCGGGGACCTGCGGAGCGGGTGCCCTGGTGGCGGGAATGGTGGCGAGCTTCATGGCTGCGATCTCCCTTGATTGCGAACCGCCCCGGCGTGCGGCGGCGCCGGGACGGCTTCGGGGGTGGACGGCGCGGCGGGAGCCGGTCAGGCGCCGCCCGCCGCGCTCTCGGGGTCGGCGAGGATCACGGTCACGTCGGGCCGGCGGATGCGGATGTCGACGGCGCGGTCGCCGGGCACGAACCACATCAGCTCGCGCCGCACCGCCTCGGTGATGGACTGCCGGCAGGCCTCGTCGTCGGACAGCAGCAGACGGGTTGCCAGGTGCAGCGCGTCCTCGTCGAAGCGGTCCTTCTGGGTCTCCCAGCTGTCGGCCTCGACATCGTCCGACGGCGAGAAGAAGCCGGCCCGGAGCAGCGCGGCCAGCTCGTACGGCTGGAGCGCGCTGTCTTGCGCGACCAGCGGGAGGGCGTCGTCGAGCCCCGACCAGGCTTCGCCGGCGAACGCCACATCGGCCGGCAAGGCGTGGGTCCGGTGCGGCCCTGCCGCCTGACTGACGGTGAGCTCGATGCGAATCGTGGCGGGGCGGGACGGCAGCTGCGCCGCTCCCGGGCGCGCCCGCTCCGGATGCGGCCAGTCGTCGATGTCCGTCCACTCGTCGCCGGCGGCGGCCAGGATGGTGATGGCCGCCGTGCGGTCGATCCCGTCGTACCAGCTATAGCCTTCGAGCCGGCGGTCGGCCTCGAACAGGCGGGGCGCGAAGCCGTCCCGTTCGGCGGCGCGCCAGAGCGCCTGCGCCTCGGGCGGCTCCGGATCGCAAGCCATGACCAGGGCGTCGCGGCCGGCCTCCGCCAGCTTGCCCGGCTCGCGCCAGTCGTTGCAGTCGGCGACCGAGGGTCGCCATGGCCGCAGCACGGCCGGGGGCGGCGCGATTTCGATGCCGGCTTCGCGCGCCCGCGTCCAGTCCTCGAAGGCGGGTCGCGGAGCGGGATCGGCGGCCATGGTGCGGTAGATCGCCAGCCGCGCGGCGTCGCGCATATCCTTGAGAAAGGCGTTCTCGACGGCTTCCTTGCGCGCCGGCAGAACCAGTTCGAGGTCCGGGCAGTCGTCCACGTCCGCCAACACGCTCCAGGTCGCGCCGTGGACGGTCTCGACCTTGGGCAGGCCGACCGTCAGGGTGAGGCCGAAGAAGTTGAGGTCGGGGTCCCTGTAACCGTCATGGCGGCCCTGGAAGACGCCGAAGACGAGACCCTGCCATGGCTCGGCATGGATCGCGCCGTCGAGGAAGGCGCGGCGGGGCAGCTCTTCCGGGCTGGCGCTCTCGTCTTTGGTGCGATCCTCGAACACCACCGGCAGCGGGAAGTGCCGGGCGGCGTTCTCGGCCGCGTTGCGGATCGCCGCGATGGCTTCGGTCGCCTCGAACGAAATCGCCGTCCCATAGGGATACGGCGCCTCATCGTGGGCATGCACCTCGGCATCGGCCTCGCCGAGAAAATGCGCCGGTTCCAGCGCGACGCGCCAGCCGGGCACCATCTCCCCGTCCGGCGAACGCGACCTGGACGACACCGTGCAATTGCGCCGCGCCAGGCTGGCGAAGCCAAAGCCCGCGGCGTCCTCGCGCCGCACCAGCGCGTCGTCCCAGCCGTTCTCGCCGAAGCTGAGCAGCACGGCGGGATCGGCGATGCCCGCTCCGTCGTCGGCAATCGTGACGGTGAGCGGCGTGTCGCCCGTGGCGGCGGCGGTTTCGTCAGGCCGGACGGTGGAAGCGGAAACCGAGATACGCACCCGCGTGGCGTCGGCGCGGCGGCTGTTCTGCAAGGTCTCGGCGAAGATGTCGGCCAGCGTGGCGGCGTAGATGCGGGTGACTCGTTTCACGGCGGTTTCGTGGATGCGGGCGCGGATCGTCCGGTTCATGGACGGACCTCCATGCAATTGCGGAAACGGAAACGCCCCGCCAGCGGCAGTGCGCTGGCGGGGCGTCCTGGCGGGGTGCGGTCGCCTAGTGGACGCGGCGGAGGAACTCGGGGATCTCCGTCGGGTCCGGCGGCGCGTCGTGGCCGTTGACCGGACCGGTCGCCGCGATGCCGTCCGGTCCGCCCGCGACGGCCGGGTCGGGATCGGCCTTGCCGGTATCGCCGGGATCGGTGTCCGGACCGGGGTCGACCGAGTCGGCGGCGCCGTTGCCGGCGTTGGCGGCCACGCCGTCCGACGGTTCCGGTTCGGAAGCGGCCTGCGTCGCATGGCCGTTGCCGGCCGGCCCAGCCTCCGTCGGATCGGTGCCGGGGTCGGCAGCCGGTTCGGCGGGCCCCGGCTCGACGGCCGGTTTCGCGGGTTCCGGGTTGGCGGCGGTGCCGGCGGCTTCCGTCGCCGCGTCCCCGGCGCCGCCGACCGTCGGGCCGGTGTCGAACGCGGTGAAGCCGGGCGGGACCCAGGCGAGCGCGGCGGCGTGCATCGCGGCGCTTACCCCGACCGGCGGGTCGCCGGCGGCGAAGGCGGCCTCCATCGCTTCGGCGAGCGCGGGCTTCCTGTACTTGGATCGCGCCGACGCCCAGTTGAGGCCAAACATCGTGCGGGCGATGTCGAGAACCCGCGCCTTGGCGATCCGCGACCACAGCATCGCCGCCGTCGGGCGGACGTGCTGCGCGAAGTCGATATCGAGCCGGGCCACGGTGGCTTCGAGCTCGGGCCGCGCCTGGGGCTCGAAGGCGAGCTGGCCCTTCACCGTGCGCGCGACGCAGGCCGCGAACAGCGCCTCCTTCTCAGCCCGGGGCAAGGCCCTGAGCGCCGCGAAGGATTGGCCGCCGTCCTCGATCTCCAGCCAGTCCATGGAGAGGCCGGAGCGGTCTTCCAGCATCGCCTCGCCCGGCGACCAGTCGGCGAAGTCGTCGTCGTTCATGCGGATGTTGGGCCGGTCGGGGGTCTCCTTGATCGCGATATCGAGGGCGTGGTCGTGGTAGCCCGGCGCGAACACGGCGCGGCCCATCTGGAACAGCATCAGGTCGAAGGCAGCCTCGAAGTCGCCGGCGAGATACGCCTTGATGAGCGCGGCGCGGATCGAGCGCAGGTCGTCGGCGAGGCCGATGCCGACGCCGGCCTCCTTGCGCGCCTCGGCCTCGCGGTCCTTCGGCGGCGCCATCGGCGTGGAGACGGACGGGTCGGCGGTGTGGACTCCGTGGGTGCTGGCGTGCGCGTCGTGACCGTTGCCGGCCGGGGTCGCCGCACCGTCGGACTGCGCCGACTTCGGCATGTCCTCGGGCTTCACCAGTCCCTGGATGACCTGGAGAGAGCCGTCATTGCCGATGGTGACGATGCAGCCGGCAATCGCGATATCCTCGCGCCGGAACACCGCCCGCGCCTCGACGGCGCCCTCGATCTCGTCGAGGCGTTCTACGACGGCTTCACCCTCGGCGACCAGTTCGTCGGTCCAGTCGTCCTCATCGAGATTGGCCAGCTCGTCGTGACGGGTCGCCAGCTTCTCCATCTCGGCCCGCTCCTCGTCGGTCGGCGTGCCGGGCTGGGGCTCGATGCGCCCGTAGCGGGCGGTGTGGTCCCACGCGACCTCGACCATGGGGACGGCCCACTTCCAGCGTGTCGCCAGCTCGTCGGCGGCCGCCTGGAGCTTCTGCGTCGCCAGTTTCTCCAGCAGCACCGGGTCCTCGAACCAGACGCCGTGCTCGTATTCGTCGGCGAAGAGGTCGCGCATGACCTGGCCGCCGAGGGCCTCATAGGCCTCGACCCCGACGAAACGGGCGATGGCCGAGGCGCCCGGCACCCGCTCCTCGGTCAGCAGGCGCTTCACCTGCCAGGCTGCGGGGCGGTAGTCCTGCCCGGAGACCTGTTCCCAGACCGCCATCTGGCGCTCGCGGTCGGCGGTGACGGCGAAGGCCTTCAGGACTTCGAGGTCGATCTCGTCGGCCCGGTAGGCGTCGAGCAGTTCGGGCGCGGCGTTGCCGAGGCGCAGCCGCTGCTCGACGGTGCGCTCGGACGCGCCGAACCGCGCCGCGATGGCGGAGACCGACTGGCCGGCATCGGCGAGCTTCGAGAACGCGACCACCTGGTCGGCGGGGTGCATCGCGATGCGGATGACGTTCTCGGCGAGCGAGAGCTCGGCGGGATCGGCATCGCCGGACCTGACCTGGCAGGGCACCGGGTGGTCGGCATCGAAGACCTTGTCCTCGACCAGCTCCTGCATGGCCTTGAGGCGGCGCCCGCCGGCGACGACGGCGAAGCGCTCCGCGTCATCCTCACCCGGATCATCGGGGCGGACGACCAGGTTCTCCAGCAGGCCGAGGGCTGCGATCGAGGCCTTGAGCGAGGCGTCGGCCTGCGCGTCGGGCGGGGTCTTTCGGACGTTCTCGGGGGCGAGCGCGAGCCGGCTCAGCGGGATCTCCCGGATGAGCGGTTCGGCCCTGGGGGCAATGAAGTTCATTCCAGTCTCCATGGAGGGTTGCACCGGCGCGGCGCAGCCGGCTCTCGCCGCCGCCTGCCCGCGCCCGCCCCCGACCGGCTGCTCTCCGGCTCCGGGAGGCGCAGCCCGACCGTCACCGCCGCCGGAAACGGCGGGCGGTGAGGTACGGCGGTATCGGAAACGGTGGAAGAAGGCGCGCGGGCGACGGCGGAGGCGCGGCGGCCGGCCCCGGGGAAAGTGCCCCGGGTTGCGGACCGGAGCGTTGGCCGACTATCGGACGGCGGTGATCACGGGGGTCCGGGGGGCGCGGCCGGTCAGAGGCCGAGTTCGCTGTGCGAGCCGAGACGCACGAGATCGAGATGTTCGGCGTCGGGCTTGCGGTAGATCAGAACCAGGTCTGGCCGGACGTGGCAGTCCCGGTGGTCCTTCCATTGCCCGCCGAGCGCGTGGTCGCGATGGCGCGGCGGGAGCGGCCGGTCCTCCGCCAGTTCGGCCACGACATGCGCGAGTTCGGCTTCGACGGTTCTCGCGAAGCGGCCCCTCTTCTCGCGCCTGTAATCCCGCTTGAAGGCCGCGGTCCGTCTAATCGTCCGCATGGAGGTCGGCCATCAGGCCGTCGACATCGCCGACCGTGACCAGCTCGCCCCGCCGCGCGGCCTCCATGGCCGCAACGGTCTCCGCGTTCGGCACCAGGGGCTCGAACGGCAGGCGTTTCTCGGTCGCGATCCGCACCATCATCAGGCGGAAGGCGTCGGACACGGTGAGACCGATCGCGTCGAGCACGGCGGCGGCTTCCTGCTTGGTCTTCTCGTCGATGCGGGCCCGAACGACGGTGCGCATGTGTCGATCCTCCTGATTGGGCTACAATGTAGCCTGCGGTTGGCACGATGTCCACGTCGCGACATGCTCGGGATGATGCGGCGTTCGTGGGCGCGTGCCGGGAATCTCCGGAGCGCCGGCCCCGCGAAGCGTCGTATCACGGCCTACCGGCACGCGCGTGATGGCGCATGTCAAAGCCGGGTTCGTGCTGCGTCTCGACCTGTTCCGCGGCGGCGTCGAGGAGGCCGGCGGCCTTGCGAAGACCGCCTGCGGCATCGCGCAGGCAGCGGGCGCTGACCGGGGCATCGGGGTAGAGGTCGGGGTCGGCGGTCCATGCGATCCAGAAGGCGAGCCTCGCCAGGGTTTCGAGCGCCTGCCTGAGCGCCTCGGCGGGGGCGCCGTGGTTCGCGCGCGTCATGGCAGGACTCCCCGGTCGGTGGCGATGTCGATGCGCTCGCCCCAGGGCTCGCGGTTCCAGCCGGACGGAGGCGAACCCCAGTTCGCCCAGATCACGTCGAAGCCGGGCTCCGCCTCGGGGTAGTCGGAGCACTCCATGTCGGTGAAGTAGAGGCAGACGGCAGGCTGTATCCCCTGCTCGTCGAGCCACTCGAAGCCCGGCCGGAAGTCGGTGCCGCCCCGGCCCCTGACAACGAGCTCCTCGGGAAGATCGTCGGGTGCGTACTCCGCCGCGTCCTGCAGCACGGCGTCGACCTGGAGCACATGGACGCTCTCCGGCTGGATCTCGGCCGCGATCTCGCGGAGCTCGGCCCAGAAGTCCGCGAGGGTCCGGGCCGGCAGCGAGCCCGACGTGTCGATGATGACGGCGATCGCCTCCATGCCCTCGGAGCGGATGGAGGGGAGATAGAGACCGCCGTCGATGAAGCGCCGGTTGGGGAGGCTCCAGCTGTAGTCGCGGCGCGCGGCGTCGGTCATGTAGCGGCGCAGCAGGCTCCGCCAGTCCAGCGTGCTGGCGTGGGCGTTCTTCACCGTCTCCTCGACCCCGCCCGGCAACTTGCCTTCGGCGCGGGCGAGGTTCATGGCCTGGTGCATGGCCTCGTCCCACGCCTGCTCTTCGGCGATGACGTCCACCGGCGTCTCGCCGTCACCGGCATCGCCGTCGCCGCCGCCCCGGGCGCCGGCGTCCATGATCTCACCGGTTCCGGAGGGATCGTGGCTTGCCGGCGCATCGGACCCATCATCCCGGTCCTGCCCGTCCCCGCCCGGCCCATTCCCGTCCCGGCCGTCCTGGCCCTGTCCGTCACTGTCATCCGGCGCATCGGCCGGGTCGTCGGACGAATCCCCATCGCCGGCGCCCATTGCACCGCCAGGGGTAGGCGAGTCGCCGTCGCTGCCGGAGTCGTTCTCCCGGGGCTCGGGCAGGCGGTCGTATGCCTCCTCCACGCTCACCCCCTCCAGCGCCTCGGCGTCGGGCGGCAGGGTGAAGCCCGCGTCGCGAATGAGCGCATGGGTGACGAGCTGCGAGGCCATCTGCCAGCGCTCGGGATCGCGCCCGCCCCGGCGGGTGTGATGCTTCAGCGCGCACGCCATGACCACCCGCGCCATCGCGGTCTCGATGACATGCGCGTCGGTGGCCGCGACCCATCGGGGCGAGTAGCGGATCTCGCGCCCGTCGCTCGCCAGCGTCTCCCGGCTCGGGTCGGCCCGGAGCGGGAGCCTCAGGGCGAGGCTCCCGAAGAAGGGCTGCTTGCGCAGAAGCTCGGTCACGCCGTCGCTGACGCGCTGCGCGGATTCCTCGATCACGCGGGCTGCCATCACGCGGCCTCCCGCGCGTGCTCCACGGGCGCCGCGAAATAGCCCGCGAACTTCTCCATCAGCTCGTCGGCGTCGCGCTTCACGCGCGCACGCGCCACGGGATCGAACGACTTCGACGGCCGGAGCGCGTCGGGCTCGACGCTCGCGATCTTGTCCTTCACCTGCTCGCAGAGACGCGCGAGCTCGTCATCGCCGAAGATGTTGAGACGCGGCACCACGTCCACCAGGTCCCGGAGGTTCGAGATCATCGAATCCCGGAACACCAGCGGCTTGCCGTTCTCGTCCTCCCGCAGCCGCTCCGAGACCCGCTCGACCGCCTCGCCGAAGCGCCGGTAGAGATCGCCCACCGCATCGTGCAGGCGCTCCTCGATCTGGCACTCGATGTCGCGCCTGACCCGGTCCACGTCGTCGGTCGCGAGTTTTGCCATGAACTGCTCGGCGTCCTGCACCGGGGTGATGCGGTAGCGGATCGAGAACTTGCCCTGGAGCGCTTCCTTCGAGGGGTAGTCCTCGATGCGGAAGAGCTTGCCGAGGTCGAGCCGGGCCTGGTCGACATTGTTGTCGTAGTCCTCGATGAAACGGGTGCGGTCGCGCACCATGCGTTCGCGGAAGCCGTCCATGAGCTCCGTGTAGTGCTCGTAGTTGGCGACGGTCAGCAGCCGCGAACCCTGGTCGTCCCACGGCAGGGTCTGTTCGTAATGCGCGGTCCTGCATGCGCTGACCGTCGCGGTGAGCGCGGCCAGGGCGGCCTTGGGCAGCAGGCGCTTGTTGTAGCGCCCGGCGCTGGTCGACGCCTCGTGCTGGACGGCGACGAGGGTGCTCGCCTGGCGGTCGTAGAGCCGGCCGGACCAGGCGGTGATGCGCAAGGACACCTGCATGGCGTCGTCGGTGAGGTTCATGGGCTCTCTCCTCTGGGGCTAACGGAGCGTCCACAAGGGGACTTGGAGGGCGGCGGCGAGCTTCCGCTTCGCTGCGATGAGGGTGGGCGCCCGCACCGCGTAGTCGCGCGACGGCGCGGGGCCGGCGGGGTAATGGCCGATGCGCCAGACCATGGGCTCCTCCCTCACTGGGTCCTGGCGGCGGCCCAGCGGATGAAGCCGGGCGAGCGCTGCAACCCCGGCTCCCGGCGCACGCAGGAGCCGACGAGGAACTCGCCCACCTCGCGCCTGAGCCGCGCCGCATAGGTCACGATGGCGTCGAAGTTGACGTCGCTTGCCATCCGGTAGAGCGAGCCGCAGAGCGCCATCAGCGCGCTCGCGTTGTCGGGGATATCGGCGTTCCCGGGATCGCCGATGACGGCGCGGGGATGGGGCAGCTCGCGCCAGACCTTCAGGAACGCGGCGAACTCGACCGCGGCGGCCTCGCCGATGGTGCCGCGCAGCAGCGCGCGTTCGACCGACGGGTCGAGGCCGTTGCGGCGATGCACGATGTTGCTCGTGAAATGCCACGTCCTCGGACACGGAAACGCCTTCTCCTTCGACTGGGGGTCGAACTGGTGGAGAAGCGTCGGTTCGAGCTGGATGAAGAACAAAACCTCGGCGGCGATGCCGTTGGCCGCGCCCCAGGCGAGCCAGTCGTCGGCGTCGACCCGGATCTCCAGGTGGACGAAGCGCGAGGCCAGCGGGGTCGGCATGCGGTGGACTACGCCGCGGTCGCCCTCGCGGTTGCCGCAGGCAATCAGCGACGCGCCCTCGGGCAGCTCGTACTCGCCGACCTTGCGTTCGAGGGCGAGCTGATAGAGCGCCGCCTGCACCATCGGCACGCAGGAGGGCAGCTCTTCGAGGTTGATGAGCCAGAGCCCGGCATCGTCGCTCGGCGGCAGGAACACCGGCGGCGCCCAGCGGGTGCGGCCGTCGGCGTCGCGCCAGGGGATGCCGCGCAGGTCGACGGGGTCGAGAAGCAGCGCCCGGACGTCGACATACCGGCGGTTGCCGTCGTCGGCGACCTGCCGGGCGATCATCGACTTCGCCGTGCCCGGGGCGCCCCACAGCATCGCCGGCTGGCGGGCTTCGACGAGAAGGGCAAGGGTGGCGGCGACCTCGCTCGGGCGGAGCGTGTAGTCCGCGGAGATGGCGGCGGGTTGGGTCATGGGCAGGCCTCCGGAATGGCGGGATGGCGGCGCGGGCACCCTCCGGGCGCCCGGCCTTCGCCCGGCGGAAGCCGCCCTCCTCTCCTTTTGCTGCGGGGCATGTCGCCGGCGCGCGGCGCTTGGGGGCGGGTGCCGTCCCGGCGTGTCGCGGTTGCGCCGTCCCGCGGGTCCGTCAGACGCGGTCCGGGTCGGCGGGGTCTTCCGGGCGGCGGATGGGCGCAATGCCGGTCAACTCCGGCAGGGGCCTGCCCGTCGGCGACAGCGTGTGTCCGACGCGGCGTTCGGTCTCGGCATAGCGCCGGTAGAGACCGGGACGGAGCCCGGCCGCCGTCCGCAGGTCCGCAGGCGACGAGAAAATGCAGAACGAGCAGCTGCACCGCGACAGGTGGCGGTAGATCCAGTGCGGCGACTGGCCGGCGTTTCGGATGACGCGGAACACGTCCTCGGTGGAAAGGTCGAAGATCGGCAGCCAGTCGAAGACCTCGCGCCCGGCTGCGCTCATGCGCTCGTTGCGCCGCCAGGGGACGCGCCGGGCGCGCGCGGCGCTCTCGTCGCGGCGGATGCCGAGGCAGTTCACCAGACGCGCGCCGAAGCGCGGATGGGCCTTCAGGTACCGGCGCAGCTCGCGCTCGATCGGTCCGCGTTTATGCTCCGCGGTACACCACCTCTGCCGAATCCCGGGAAACATGCCCCGTTCCCCGACGCGGTCGAGCAGCGACTTGCCGGACGCGACGGGCGCGAATATCAGCGGCACGCCGGAGGGCAGCGTCGCCTCGACATGCTCGACCGTGCCGGGCCATTCGATGTCGCCGAGCGGCGCATGGATGGCGAGGATCTGGGTGCGGGGGACGATCCGGGACAGCAGGATCGTCATGGCCTGGCTGTCCTTGCCGCCGCTGGTCGAGATCGCAACGACGGCGCCGGCCCGGATCATGTCCCGGCACGCGGGCGGCAGGCGTATGTCGGCAGGTTCGGCGGACATGGATCGGTCTCCCGGCTGGCGGCGCGGGAGACCGCTCCCGGATCCCCCACTTCGCCCGGAAGACACTGCCCTCCGCCTCGCGCCGTCGCGCACCCATCCGGCGGGCAAAGCCGCGTGGACGGCGTTCCCGGAGGAGCCTCGCGGCACGCCCAACGGGGAGCGGGGAGCCGTTGTCGCTCGATCTCGCGCCAGGGGGGCAGCGGCGACCGAATCGCCGTGTGCAGGCATTTGTGGTAGTCGAGGCGCAACTGAGCGATGCGCCATCCGGGCGTGGCTGGACGGCACGGCGTCACAAGGGGAGTAATCAGATGAACAAGTCGGAGATGGCCAACCGTTTGGCTGCCCGCACGGGACTGAGCAGGAACGCTGCAAGGGATGTGGTGGACGGCGTGTTCGCCATCATCGGCGAGGCGCTTGCCGATGGCGAGGAAGTCCGGCTGCCGGGATTCGGGACCTTCGGCACCAGAAGCCGGCCAGCCCGTACCGGACGCAACCCGAGGACCGGCGAGGCCGTTTCGATACCGGCGTCCACTTCGCCGACGTTCAAGGCGGGGACGACGCTGAAGGACACCGTAAATGGGGGTCGGGGATCGTGACGGTGCGGCCGGAGAAGACCGCGCCTGGAAGCGCCGCACACCGCCTGCATGTTGAAGCCGAGCGATTTCTATACGATGACGGGCACTATGCGAGCTGCCGGGGCGGTGCCGGGAAAACCGAAGAAGGCCGCTGAGGTAAGGGCTGGTCTGCTACCGATCGGGATTCTGCATCGCGTATTGGGCAAGAATATCGTGGAGGAGGCGCGTGGATCGTTGTCCGACGAACACTGGCGCAGAGGTTCCGCATGTTGAAGTAGCTCGCTCACAGTAGGGTATGAGCGCCAAGTGAACGGGCATAACAATGGGAAAACTCTGGACTTCGCTAAAGACACATGTAGCTTCGCTGCAAGGACTTGGTGCAATTGTCGTGATAATCGGAGGCATTATAGGAGGCGGCTTCGAAATATATGACCGTTTTTTCGCCAGCAAGCAGCTTCATAATGTCTCTTCCAACAATGAATCCCGGTCCGAAGGAATAGCGATGGAACAGATTTGTGTATCCTTTGAAGCATATCCGGATGACGAAAAATTCGGCGCCAATGTTGAAATCAATGATGTCATATTTCAAAGCCTTGATCGGGAAGGAAATTTATTTGTAAACCATTCGGGAAAAGTTGTCGCACTTCAGTTCATGGGCGAAGGACTGATTATTGATTTTCCTAGTTCAGCTAACTTGGTGAAATTGAAAGTGGCGGAGTTTGCCAGCCCGGTTGCGCTTGAAGTGTTGGACGGCAGGGATCACGTATTGGAGACCAAAACCATAGATCGAGATAATTCGACAGAACTGTTAAGGTTGAGGCAAGAAACCTTCTCAATAGATAAGATCCGTTTGTCAGGTGGCAGCAATGAAGGTGGATTGGTTTCAATCTGTGCACAAGTTAGCCAAAATTCTTAACGCAGAGACCAGCTGACATGGGGTTGGCAGGGTTCGAATGTGTATAGTGCGGGTTGGCCTAGGATTCGATCATGACGCCCGCCTCAATTTGGCGCTCACGGCGAACCCTCTTCCCTTGCCGGCGCGAAGCGCGTGGATAGAGACGGCGGCAGTACGGCTGCGCAGCGAGCAAGAGCCGTAAGCGGCGGCGGGAGGAACTCGATCGGCGGCCGGAGTACGCGGCGGGTACAGCGCGTCATCGCGCTTTTGGGACCGAAGCGATTTGTGGAGCGGTGCCTGAACGATGTTTGACCGTATCGGAGAAGGAGAGGCAAATCAGGGCGAGGCAGGCGAGACGTTCCAAAGGATCGCCGATTACAGGGGCCACGCATTGCGGCCTGCGTAATGACGCTGCATCTTGCGCAAGGTGGCGCAGCAAAACGAGATTGGAGCAACAGCGTGTACCCTTCATCGCGACGAGGCACACCGCATCGCGTTCCGGACGCCTGGGTCCGTCGGGCACGATGACGCCCGGCGCATTCATTGCCAAGTGGCGGGCATCCCAACTGAAGGAGCGCTCGGCGTCGCAGGAACATTTCATCGACCTGTGCCGTCTGCTCGGCGAGCCGACGCCTGCCGAGGTCGACCCAGCGGGCGAGTGGTACTGCTTCGAGCGCGGCGCGCGGAAGGACACCGGCGGCGACGGCTGGGCCGATGTGTGGAAGCAGGGCTGCTTTGCATGGGAGTACAAGGGCCGCCGCGCCGACCTCGACGCGGCGTTCGACCAGTTGCGCCAGTACGCGCTCGCTCTGGAGAACCCGCCGCTGCTGATCGTCTCCGACATGGCGCGGTTTCGCATCCGCACCAACTGGACGAACAGC
>JAJEIH010000054.1 GCA_022827685.1 Alphaproteobacteria bacterium | reverse complement strand
CAAAACGCTATTGTGGTGGCGCATGGCATTGAGCCTCCTTCCTGTCCAAAACGTTCGCAAGCGCTTGGACGCCAGTAGAATCAATGCCATGCAACCCGTCCACAAAAATAAACCGGACAGCCGTGGAACAAGTCCGGGCATGACGAGAAGAAGACATGAGTCCCAAATAGAGGCCGTTGGTATTAGGCGATAAGGTCCTTGCGGCAAACCGGCGGGAAGGAGATGAAATATCGCCGGCAGCGCCGGTTTCCTCCTGCATGTCGCCGATGTCCCGGAGATGTCCGAATACAGGCGGGGATTGGAATTTGGCACGTTGACGATGTCGTGGCCCTTCCGCTCCGCATATTGCCGGCAAGCATGGCGGGCCGGCCAGGCAATTTTCGCGCAAAAAGCGAAAAGTTTCTTCGATGCAGCAGCTAATCTCGGAACAAACTAATCAACACACCAATTCAGTCCGGGCGCAAAAGACGGCCGGGTACCAAAACTGTCAATTGAATAAGCAGAAATATTAGTGGTGGGCGATGACGGGATCGAACCGCCGACCCCCTCGGTGTAAACGAGGTGCTCTCCCGGCTGAGCTAATCGCCCCCAGGCCCGGGCTCGCCCGACCTGCCGTTAGTTTACGGCGTCTTTCAGGCCCTTCCCGGCCCTGAACTTCGGCTGGTTCGACGGCGCAACATCGATCGTCTCACCCGTCCTGGGGTTCCGCGCCTTCGAAGCCGGCCGATGGGCTACCGAAAAGGTCCCGAAACCGATCAGGCGCACATCCTGACCGTCGGCAAGGGCTTTGCTGATCGTATCGAAAACGGCCTCCACGGCCCGCGCGGCCTCGGCCCGCTGCAAGTTCGCCGATACTGCGACAGCTCCAACCAGATCGTTCTTGTTCATTATTTCTCCCTCCCGTCTTCGCTGAGGACGATGCAGTAGCTAACCCGATTCACCGCAAACGTCCAGAGAAACGATACACAATCGGGAACCATATAGAACCCGATTGCATATCAGTGCGTAACCATCCCTCCGAAAGTCGCTCCTTCCACGGCCGGCGGCGGGGTTTCCGCCGCCTCTGGAGGCTGCCAGTCTATCGGCGTCGGGATATCGGTCAGCGCCCGGCCCAGCACTTCATCGACCGTCTCCACCGGAACGATCTCGAGGCTGTTCTTCACATTGTCGGGTATCTCCGCGAGGTCCTTCATGTTCTCCTCGGGGATCAACACCGTGGTGATTCCGGCCCGCAGCGCCGCGAGCAGCTTTTCCTTCAGTCCGCCGATCGGCAGAACGCGGCCGCGCAGCGTGATCTCTCCGGTCATGGCGACATGGCGGCGAATCGGGATCCCGGTCAGTGCCGAAACGATCGACGCGCACATGGCCACGCCCGCCGACGGTCCATCCTTGGGGGTCGCCCCTTCCGGAACATGGACATGAATGTCCCGGCGGTCGAACTCCGGCGGCGCGATGCCGAACCGCAACATCCGGGACCGGACGAAGCTGCGCGCCGCCTCGACGGATTCCTGCATCACGTCGCCAAGCTTGCCCGTATGCTTCACATTGCCCTTGCCCGGCATGACGACGGCTTCGACCGACAGGATCTCGCCGCCGACCTCCGTCCAGGCGAGCCCCGTCGACACGCCGACAAGGTCTTCCAGCTCGGTCTGCCCGAAGCGGAACTTGCGCACGCCCGCATAGGTCTCGAGATTGTCGTTCTCGATTTCGATTGCTCCGGCCTCGCTCGTCGCCAGCTCCTTCACCGCCTTGCGTTGCAGGTTTGCAAGCTCGCGTTCGAGATTCCGGACGCCGGCCTCGCGCGTGTAGTAGCGGATGAGGTCGCGCAGCGCGCCGTCCGAAATCGTCCATTCTCCGCTCTTGAGTCCATGAGCGGCCAACTGCTTGTCGATCAGGTGGCGGCGGGCGATCTCGACCTTCTCATCCTCGGTGTATCCGGGAATGCGGATCACCTCCATGCGGTCGAGCAGGGGCTGCGGCAGCCGGAGCGTATTCGCCGTCGTGATGAACATCACATCCGACAGGTCGTAGTCCACTTCGAGATAGTGGTCGTTGAAGGTGCCGTTCTGCTCCGGGTCGAGCACTTCCAGAAGCGCCGACGACGGGTCGCCGCGCCAGTCGGCGCCCAGCTTGTCCACCTCGTCCAGCAGGAAGAGCGGGTTGGACGATTTGGCCTTCTTCATGCCCTGGACAATCTTGCCGGGCATGGAGCCGATATAGGTGCGCCGATGTCCCCGGATCTCGGCTTCGTCGCGCACCCCGCCCAGCGACATGCGCACGAAATTGCGGCCCGTGGCGCGCGCGATCGACTTGCCGAGCGACGTCTTGCCGACGCCGGGCGGACCGACCAGGCAGAGGATCGGCCCCTTCAGCTTCCGCACACGGTTCTGGACCGCCAGATATTCGACGATACGCTCCTTGACCTTTTCAAGGCCGTAATGGTCCTCGTCGAGAACGATCTCCGCGGCGCGCACGTCCCTCTTCACTCTGGTCCGCTTTTTCCAGGGGATGCCGAGCATCCAGTCGAGATAGTTGCGCACAACCGTGGCCTCGGCCGACATCGGGCTCATGCTGCGCAGCTTCTTGAGCTCCGCGGTTGCCTTCTCCGCCGCTTCTTTGGAGAGACGTGTCTTCTTGATCGTCTCCTCGATCTCCGAGAGCTCGTCGCGGCCTTCCCCGCCGTCGCCCAGCTCCTTCTGGATCGCCTTCATCTGCTCGTTCAGATAGTACTCGCGCTGCGTGCGCTCCATCTGCCGCTTGACGCGCGAGCGGACCCGCTTCTCGACCTCGAGCACATCCATTTCGCCTTCCATGCAGGCATAGACGCGCTCCAGGCGCTCGAAGACCGGTATGGTCTCGAGCAGCTCCTGCTTCTCGGCGATCTTCAGGCTCAGATGCGCCGCCACCGTATCCGCGAGCTTCGAGGGGTCTTCGATCTGGCCGACCGTGGCGATGACCTCGGGCGGGATCTTCTTGTTGAGCTTCACATAGTTCTCGAAATGCGAGATGACGGAGCGGACCAGCGCGGACAGCTCCTGCGGGTCGCCATGGGCGCTTTCCGGAATGTCCCGGGCCGCCGTCTCGAAGAACTCGGGCCGCTCGGTATAGGCGAGGATTTCGGCGCGGCTCTGCCCCTCGACCAGCACCTTCACGGCGCCGTCGGGCAGCTTCAGCAGCTGGAGCACGGAGCCCACGGTGCCGATGCGGAAAATATCGTCCGGACCGGGCTCGTCGATGGCCGCATCCTTCTGCGTGACCAGCAGGATGTGCTTGTCGTTCTTCATCGTCTCTTCGAGAGCCAGCACGGACTTCTCGCGCCCGACGAAGAGCGGCACGATCATGTGCGGAAAGACGACGATGTCCCGCAAGGGAAGAACGGGATAGAGGTCGCCGCTGGAACTACTCATGATGCATCCCCGGGAGGCTTTGTGAGTGGCAAGGCTGCCTCGATGACATCATTTTACAACCGCCTCGCACGGTCCTTAATCTGGGAAGAGGCCGCAGCCCGTTCAAGCGCCCGCCTTGGTCTCGTTGCCCCGCTCGACATAGATCTGCAGGGGCTGCGCGCCCCCTTCCACCACCTCGCGGCTGATGACGATCTCCTCGACCCCCTCCATGCTCGGCAGCTCGAACATGCTGTCGAGAAGGATGCTCTCCATGATCGCCCGGAGGCCGCGCGCGCCCGTCTTGCGCGAGATCGCCTTGGCGGCGATGCCCTTCAATGCGTCCTCGGCGAATGTGAGACGCACATCCTCCATGTCGAACAGCCGCTGGTACTGCTTGACGAGGGCGTTCTTCGGCCGGGTGAGGATTTCGATCAGCGCGCCCTCCTCGAGGTCCTCGAGGGTGGCGATGACCGGCAGCCGGCCCACAAACTCGGGAATGAGGCCGAACCGCAGCAGGTCTTCCGGTTCGATATCCTTCAGAACTTCGCCGGTCTGGCGGTCCTCGGGCGCGCTCACATCGGCGCCGAAGCCTATCGACGACCCCCTGCCCCGCTGCGAGATGATCTTTTCCAGCCCCGAAAAGGCGCCGCCGCAGATGAAGAGGATATTCGTCGTGTCCACCTGCAGGAATTCCTGCTGCGGATGCTTGCGCCCGCCCTGCGGAGGCACCGAGGCGACGGTCCCCTCCATGATCTTGAGCAGCGCCTGCTGGACGCCTTCGCCGGAAACGTCGCGCGTGATGGACGGGTTGTCCGACTTGCGGGAGATCTTGTCCACCTCGTCGATATAGACGATCCCGCGCTGCGCCCGCTCCACATTGTAATCCGCGGCCTGCAGCAGGCGCAGGATGATGTTCTCCACATCCTCGCCGACATAGCCGGCTTCGGTCAGCGTTGTCGCGTCCGCCATGGTGAACGGCACATCGAGAATGCGCGCCAGCGTCTGCGCGAGCAGCGTCTTGCCGCATCCCGTCGGGCCGATCAGCAGAATATTGGACTTCGCGATCTCGACATCGCCCGCCTTGGCGTTGCTGCCGAGACGCTTGTAGTGATTGTGCACGGCAACGGAGAGAACGCGCTTGGCGCGGTCCTGGCCGATAACGTAGTCGTCGAGGACCTTGCAGATACGCGCCGGAGTCGGAACGCCGTCCCTCGATTTCACGAGGGAACTTCGATTCTCCTCGCGAATGATGTCCATGCACAGTTCGACGCACTCGTCGCAAATGAACACGGTCGGCCCCGCGATCAGCTTGCGGACCTCGTGTTGACTTTTTCCGCAGAACGAACAGTAGAGCGTGTTCTTGGAATCGCCGCTCGATTTGCTCATCTTCGATCCCAACATTCCCCGAAGCGGCAGCCCGAAAGCCGCACCGGCATGTTAGCCGGGTTTGCCCGCCGGGCCAACGCTTTCCGTATCGACATGGATTGCTGCGCCTGCGGCAGCTTTTTCAGGCCGGTTCCTCTTCGCCCGGAATACGGTGTTCGACCACCTCGTCCACGATGCCGAACTCCCGGGCTTCCTCCGGGCTCATGAATCGGTCGCGGTCGAGCGCTTCTTCCACCTTTTCAAGCGATTGGCCGCAGTGCTTCACATAGATTTCGTTCAGCCGGCCCCGAAGCGCCAGGATCTCGCGCGCATGAATTTCTATGTCGCTGGCCTGGCCGTGAAATCCGCCGGAAGGCTGATGCACCATCACCCGCGCATTGGGCAGTGCGTAGCGCTTGCCCGGGGCCCCGGCGGACAGCAGCAGCGACCCCATCGAAGCGGCCTGCCCGATGCACACGGTCGAGACATCGCAGCGGATATATTGCATGGTGTCGTAGATCGCGAGGCCGGCCGTCACCGCGCCGCCCGGCGAGTTGATATAGAACGAGATGTCCTTGCTGGGGTTCTCCGCCTCCAGAAACAGCAATTGCGCCGCAATCAGCGCACCCACCTGATCGAAGACCGGCCCCGTCAGAAAGATGATCCTTTCCTTGAGCAGCCGGGAATAAATGTCGTAGGCGCGTTCGCCCCGGTTGGTGCTCTCCACCACCATGGGCACGAGCGTGTTCATATAGACTTCCTTCGGATCGCGCATGGCCGCCGCCTACTCCTCTTCGGAAACGCCTTCGGACGCCGCGATCAACTCCTCGGCGCTCACCTCGCGGGTCGTGACCTGGGCGAGTTCGAGAATGAATTCGACCACCTTGTTCTCCAGAATCGGCCCTTCGAACTGGGACAGGGCTGACGGGTTCTTGCGGTAGAAGTCCAATACGACCTCTTCCTGCCCGGGAAACTGCTGAATCTGCGAAGCCATGGCCCGCTGCAGGTCTTCCTGGTTGACCTCGATATTGTTCTGCCGGCCGACTTCTGCAAGCAGGAGGCCGAGGCGGATGCGCCGCTCCGCGACCTTCCTGTACTCGTCCTTCAACTCGTCATCGGTCTTGCCCTCGCGAACCTCTTCCGCGTCGGATTCCTCCAGCCGCCTCTCGATTTCGCCCCAGATCGACTCGAACTCGGTCTCGACCATGCTCTCGGGCAGGGGGAAGTCGTGCTCCTTCTCCAACCGGTCGAAGAGCTGCCTTTTGACGATCATGCGGGCGACCCCGCCATAATGTCCCTTGATGCGGTCGATGACGCTCTGGCGCAGCGCTGCCAGATCGTCGAAACCGATCCGCTTGGCCATCTCGTCGTCCGGATCGGCGGCCTTCCGCTCCCGGATTTCCTTGACCTCTACCGAAAACACCGCGGCTTTGCCGGCCAGGTGCGCCGCATTGTACTCCTCCGGGAACTCGACCTCGACATCGCGGGACTCGCCGGCGCACGCGCCGACCAGCTGGTCCTCGAAGCCGGGAATGAACTCACCGGTGCCGAGCTCGATCTCGTAGTCTTCGGCAGCCCCGCCCGCAAACGCCTCGCCATCGATCTTGCCTTCGAAGTCGATGGTCAGCGTGTCACCCTCAGCAGCGGCGCGCCCGTCCTCAACCGGCGTCAATTCGGCAGTGCGCTGTGCGATGAGGCCGATTTCTTCCTCGACGACCTCGTCGGCGGGCTCGGCTTCGAGGCGCTCGAGTTCCAGGGAAGCGAAGTCGATAGGCTCGATGTCCGGCAGCGCCTCGACACTCACGGTGTATTCCAGATCCGTCCCGGCCGGCAGCCCGTTCGCGAGGTCCGAGACCATGTCGATCTGCGGCATAACCGCCGGTTTCAGCCCCCGTTCCTCTATCGCCTGCTGCGTGCCGCGGTTGATGGTGTCCTGAAGGATTTCCCCCTCGACCGCCCTGCCGAAGCGCTGGCGCAGGATCTTCAACGGCGCCTTCCCCGGCCTGAACCCCGGCAGACGCATGTTCGCGCCGTATTCGGCGAGCTTGTCGTCGATCTTTGAGCGCAGGTCTTCGGCCGGCACGACAACGCGAAAGTCGTGCTTCAGCCCGTCGGCAAGTGTCTCGGTAATCTGCATATGAAGGGCTTCAACTGGTTACGGTCGACGACGCCCGGCCGGGCGGTCCCTGGTGCGGGCGGAGGGACTTGAACCCCCACGGCCGCAGGCCACCGGATCCTAAATCCGGCGCGTCTACCAATTCCGCCACGCCCGCCGGGGAGGGGCGGAGACTTATATCGAAAAGCCGGACGGCTCAAGAGCGCAGCGAAAGCCTCGCGGCCGCCCCGAGAATGGCGTCCGCATCCAGACCGTGAGCCCGGTAAAGGTCGGGGATGTCGCCCGACTGGCCGAAATCCGTCGTCCCCAATGCCTCGACGCGATGTCCGGCAACCGAGCCGAGCCACCCGAGCGCGCTCGGATGGCCGTCGAGAACGGTCACCAGCCCGCCCCTGCGCGACACCCGGCCCAACAGCTGCGCCACGCAGCTCCCGTCGCCGCGCGCCAGCCAGTCGCCGTGCAAGCGGTCGATGGAGGTGACCGCCAGCAGGCCCGCTCCGGGAACGTCTTCGCGAATTGCCGCAAGCGCTGCCAGAGCTTCGGGAAGCACCGGCCCCATGGCGACGATCGCAAGCTCCGTTCCGTCCGCCGGAGGCTCCAGCCAGTAGCCTCCGGAGATCACGGCTGAAACGTCCAGCTCGCGCTCCGGCTGGTCGAGCGGGCGGGTCGAAAGGCGCAGGTAAACCGATCCGCCGTCCCTGGCCTGCATGTGCTCGAAACCCCAATGCATGATTGCGGCAAGCTCGTCGGCGTAAGCCGGTTCGAATGCGGTCAAGCCGGGCTGGGCAATGCCGATGTTCGGCGTGGTGCTGGACTGGTGCGCGCCGCCTTCCGGAGCAAGCGTGACGCCCGAGGGGGTCGCCACGACCATGAAGCGCGCGTCCTGGTATGCGGCGTAATTGAGGGCATCCAGCCCCCGGGCGATAAACGGGTCGTAAAGCGTTCCAACCGGAAAGAGGCGTTCGCCGGTAAGTTCCGCCGAAAGGCCGAGCGCGGCCAGGCAAAGGAACAGGTTGTTCTCCGCTATGCCGAGCTCGACATGCTGGCCGGTCGGACCCTGCCGCCAGCGCTGGGCCGAGACGACATTCTCTTCCCGGAAGACATCCTCCACGACTTCGCGCGCGAATATGCCGCGCCGGTTCACCCAGCCGCCGAGCCCCGTGGAAACCGTGACATCCGGCGAGGCGGTCACGATACGGTCCGCCAGCGGTCCGCCTTCCCGGGCGATTTCGACCAGAATTCGCCCGAACGCCTCCTGGGTGGACATGCGCGCGCCGGCCGGCGCCTCCAGCCGGTCGGGCAGCGCGACAGGCGGCGCTTCCAGGCGGCGGGGCGGACTGCAGAAGAAGGATGAACCTTCAATGGCCGCGTGCAGCCGTTCCGGCGCGATGTCGAGCCCGGCCTCGGGTTCCCACTCCTCGCCCGGCCGGATGCCGACGGATGCCCGGAACGCTTCCATCTGGTCCGGATTCATGAGGCCGGCGTGATTGTCCTTGTGGCCCGCGAAGGGCAGGCCGTAGCCCTTGATCGTGTAAGCGATGAAGCAGGTCGGCCGGTCGTCCTCGACCGCAGCGAACCCTTCGAGCACGGCAGCCATGTCCTGCCCGGCAAGATTGGTCATGAGGCCGTGCAGCTGCTCGTCGTCATGGCGCTTCAGCAGGCTGCGGATTCCGGCGAGATGGCCGAGGTCGTCCTCCAGCGCCTCTCTCCAGGCCGCCCCGCCCTTGTACACGAGGGCCGAGTAGCGGGAGTTCGGGCAATCGTCGATCCAGCGTTCCAGAGCCTTGCCGTCCCGTTTCCGGAAGGCCGCCTGAAGGCGCTTCCCGTATTTGAGCGTGTGGACCTGCCATCCCATCGCCCGGAAAATGCCGTCGAAGCGTCGGAACAGGCGGTCGGTCACGACCGAGTCCAGACTCTGGCGGTTGTAGTCGATGATCCACCACAGATTGCGGACATCGTGCTTCCAGCCTTCGAGCATCGCCTCGAAGATATTGCCCTCGTCGATCTCGGCATCGCCCATTACGGCCACCATCCGTCCGGGCGGGCTGCCGTCCCCCAGCCCCTTCATGCGCACATAGTCCTGCATGATGGAGGCGAATGTGGTGATCCCCACCCCGAGCCCGACCGAGCCGGTGGAGAAATCGACGTCGTCGCTGTCCTTGGTGCGCGAGGGGTAGCTCTGCGCGCCGCCGAATGCGCGGAAGCGCTCCAGTTTCTCGCGCGACTGCCGTCCGAGCAGATACTGGATGGCATGATAGACCGGGCTTGCATGGGGCTTCACCGCCACCCGGTCGCCCAGCTTCAGCGTGTCGAAATAGAGCGCCGTCAGGATCGTCGCGACCGACGCGCTGGACGCCTGGTGCCCTCCCACCTTCAACCCGTCGCGGCTTTCGCGGAGGTGGTTGGCGTTGTGGATCATCCAGGAAGACAGCCAGAGCACCTTGCGCTCGAGCGCTTCCAGGTCTGCAAGGCGTTCCGCGTCCATGCTTCTTTTCAACCGCCTTCCAGGCTGGTTCAATCGCTGCCGGGAGGAAACGCCATGACCGTCACCTTCAAGCAGCTGACCCCGGTGTTCGGCGCCGAAGTCTCGGGCGTCGATATCGCCGAGGGCGTGAGCAATTCCGACTTTGCCGAAATCGCCCGCCTTTTCAACGATTATTCGGTTCTGGTGTTCAGGGGCCAGCAGATAGACGACCGGCAGCAGATCGAATTTTCAAGGCGGTTCGGGCCGTTGGAAGGCACGGTGCGCTCCAATGCCGGCGCGGGGTCCGAGATTGCCCTCATCTCCAATGTCGATCCGGAAACCGACACGATCCTTCCGGTGGAAGACTGGCGCAATGTGTACAACTCCGGCAACGAGATGTGGCACACGGACAGCTCGTTCAAGCGCGTGCCCGCCACGGCTTCGCTGCTGTCCGGGCGCGAGGTGCCCCCCGAAGAGGGCGAAACGGAATTCGCTACCGGCCGCGCCGCCTGGGACGATCTGGACGACGCCCTCAAGGAGGAACTGGACGGTCTGGTCGCCATCCATGACTTCGCCTATTCGCGCGGGCTGATACGCGGCGACCTTGTGGACGAGGCGCAGCGCAGCGAGACGCCGCCGGTGCCGCAGGCCGTGGTCCGCAGCAACCCGGCCAACGGCCGCCGCAACCTCTACGCCGGCGCCCATGCGAGCCACATACGCGGCCGCGATGTCGAGGAGAGCCGCGCCTTCCTGCGCAGCCTGACCGAGCGAATCGTGCAGGGGCGCTACACCTACGCCCACAGCTGGCGGCAGGGCGATCTGGTCATGTGGGACAACCGCTGCTGCCTGCATCGCGGCCGGCCCTGGAACAAGGGGAAATACCGCCGGGTGATGCATCGCACGACCGTCGCCGGAATCGGACCCACCGCCGCGTGAGAAACGGCTGGGGCGTCGTCGGGGCGACCTTCGTCGTCCTGTTCGTCGGATTCGGAGCTGCCTACACCTTCTCGACCTTCTTCCCCTCGCTCGAGCGGGAGTTCGGCGCGACTCGCGCCGAGACGAGCCTGGTCTTTTCGCTGGCGGCGTTTCTCTATTTCGGTTTCGGCGCGGTCTCGGGGCGGATCGCCGACATCATGGGGCCCCGAGAGCTGTGCATTGCCGGCATGGCCGTGGTCGGGGCCGGCCTGCTTGTCGCCGCCCATGCGACCACGCTATGGCAGGTGTGCCTCGGATACGGCCTCGGGGTCGGATTCGGGGTCGGGCTGGCCTATGTGCCGGCCGTCGGCGCGGTCCAGCGCTGGTTCACCGCAAGGAGGGGCATGGCCTCCGGTTTCGCCGTTGCCGGCATCGGCGTCGGCACGCTTGCCGCCCCCCTCATAGCCGTCGTCCTGATCGAGGCGGTGGACTGGCGCTTCGCCTATCTGGCGCTGGCGCTCGGCGTGCTGGTGCTGGGCGGCGGCGCGGCGCATTTCGTGACCGCGCCGGAGACCGGACCGGCCGCCGGCCCCGCCCTGCCGGGCTTTACCGTCGGCGACGCGCTGTCGAGCCGGACGTTCTGGATACTCTACGCCGCGACCCTGGTGCTCGCCTTCGGCATCTTCATTCCCTTCGTGCATGCGGTGCCCCATGCGCTCGACCGGGGGTTTTCTCTGGTCGAGGCGAACGCTCTCGTGCCGCTCGTCGGGGTCGGCAGCACAGTCGGGCGGTTCGTCCTGGCTCCCGTGGCGGACCGTATCGGGCGGAAGCTCTGCCTCTCGCTGCTTTACGCCGGCATGGGCGCCATGCTGGCGGCATGGATGCTGGTCGGACCGTTCTGGCACCTGGCGGCCGTCGCCGGCGTTTTCGGGCTCTGCTATGGCGGCTTTGTCGCGCTGGCGCCGTCCGTGACGGCGGACCTGTTCGGGCTGCGCTCCGTCGGGGCCATCATCGGGCTGCTCTATTCGAGCGTCGGCATCGGCACGCTGTTCGGCCCGCCGCTGGCTGGCCTCGCCTATGACGAGCTCGGCAGCTACGAGTGGCCGTTTTTCGCGGTCGCCGTTTGCGCCGTCGCGGCGGCCTGCGCCATCGCCTTCATCCCGCCCGCGGGACGGCCCCGTCCGGGCTGAGCCGGTCCGGCCGCTTGCCGGATGCTTCGGCTGCACTATGCTCTTGCCCACGAAGCGCGGGGGGCGTCCGCGCTGATCGACCTTTCGTCTGACGAAGACAGAAGCCCATGGACATGCGGGAAGCCAAATTCGGGATCGGCCAGGTGGTGCGGCATCGCCGCTACCCGTTCCGGGGCGTGATTTTCGACGTCGATCCGACCTTTTCCAACACCGAGGAATGGTGGGAGTCGATCCCGGCGGAGGTGCGCCCGCGCCGCGACCAGCCCTTCTACCACCTGCTCGCGGAGAACGCGGAGACGACCTATATCGCCTACGTCTCCGAGCAGAACCTTCTCGAAGACCATTCCGGCCGCCCCTGCCGGCATCCGCAGGTGGACGAGATGTTCGGCGAATACGAGGACGGCCAGTACACGCCTCTCGCCCACTACAAGAACTGAATCCAACCGGAGTGAGCCGCCATGGCGGAGCCTCTTCTTGCGGGCCTCAAGGTTCTCGACGTGGCCAGCTTCATCGCCGCGCCGGTGGCGGCCACCATGCTCGCGGACTTTGGCGCGGACGTCATCAAGGTCGAGCCGCCGACCGGCGATTCCTATCGCGGCCTGTCGGCCTTTCCCGGGTTTCCCTCGTCCCGTGTGGACTATTCCTGGATGATGGACAACCGCTCGAAGCGCGGTCTCGCGCTGGACCTGCGCCAGGAGGCCGGGTGGGAGGTGCTGCGGGAACTCGCGGCGGCGGCCGATGTGTTCATCACCAACTATCCGCCCCGCGTGCGCGAACAGCTGCGGCTCCGCTACGAGGACATAGCCCCCCTCAACGAGCGTCTGATCTACGCCTCGCTCTCCGCCTATGGCGAGGCGGGGCCGGAGGCCGGCAAGACCGGTTTCGACTCCACCGCGCTCTGGGCGCGCACGGGGCTGATGGACCTGGTCCGCCCCGACCCGGAGGGCTCGCCCGCCCGCTCGCTCCCCGGCATGGGCGACCATCCGACGGGCGTGGCGCTGTTCGCCGCGATCATGACCGCGCTTTACCGCCGCCAGGTCACCGGCAAGGGCGGCAAGGTCCACACCAACCTCATGGCGAACGGCGTGTGGTGCAACGCCTTCTACGCCCAGGCGGCGCTTTGCGGCCTCGACATCCCGACCCGGCCGAAGCGCGAGAACTGGGCGACCGGCGTCGCCAACCACTACCGTTGCGCGGACGGGCGCTGGTTCATTCTGAGCCTGGTAAACGAGGACAAGCAGTGGCCGAACCTGCTGCGCGCGCTCGACCGTCCGGACCTCGGCTCGGACCCGCGCTTCGCCGAGAAACCGGCCCGGCACCGCCATGCGCGCGAGCTGATTTCCGTTCTGGACGAAGTGTTCATCCGCGAGCCCTGGCCCGTGTGGCGGGAGCGTCTGGAGGCAGAGGGCCTTGCGTTCGGCGTGGTCGGCAGGACCGAGGACATCCCTGAGGACCCGCAGATGAGGGCCGCGGAGATCGTCGTGCCCCATGATGACCCGTCGGGCCTCTCCACCCACACGGTCGCGGCGCCGGTCTGGGTCGAAGGCTCGGAGAAGACGGCGCCGGCCCCCGCGCCGGAAACCGGCCAGCACACGGACGAGATTCTGGCAGAACTCGGCCGCGCGCCGGGGGAGATCGCCGCGCTCAGGGCATCCGGCGCCGTGGCCTGACGGCGGGGCCGCGGAGGGCGCGACATGCTGGCCGACAATGCCGAGTTCGACTTCATCGTGTCCGGTGCGGGCTCGGCCGGCTGCGCCGTGGCCGCGCGCCTTTCCGAGTCCGGGCGCTACTCCGTTCTGCTGCTGGAGGCGGGCCCGCGCGACACCGACCCCTGGATCCACATCCCGCTCGGCTTTCCCAAACTGTTCATCGACGGGCGGGTCAACTGGAAATTCGAAACCGAGCCCGTCGAGGCGCTGGACGGCCGCCGGCTCTTCCAGCCGCGCGGGCGGGTGCTCGGCGGCAGCAGCTCGATCAACGGCACGATCTACATTCGCGGCCAGCCGCGCGACTATGACGGCTGGCGCCAGCGCGGGCTGGAGGGCTGGGACTGGGATTCGGTGCTGCCCTATTTCGTCAGGGCCGAGGACAATGAGCGCGGCGCGGACGGTCTGCACGGCGCGGGCGGTCCGCTGCGGGTCTCGGACGTGCCGAGCGAATGGGAGCTGCACCGCGCCATGGTGGACGCCGCCGTCGAGGCCGGCATCCCCGCCAATCCGGACTTCAACGGGCCGGAGCAGGAGGGAACCGGCTTCTACCAGTTCACCGCCTCGCGCAAGCGGCGCTGGAGTTCCGCGAAGGCGTATCTGGCTCCGGCGAAAAAGCGGCCCAACCTGCACATCGAGACCTCCGCCCAGGCGCGCCGGCTGCTGATCGAGGACGGCCGCGCGGCGGGCATCGAATACCAGACGCCGGCCGGGCCGAAGCGGGCGAATGCAAGGCACGAGATCGTCGTGTCCGGCGGCGCGTTCGGCTCGCCCCACCTGCTCCAGCTTTCCGGCGTCGGCCCGGCGGAGCATCTCGCCGAAATGGGCATCCGGCCGGTGCGGGACCTGCCCGGCGTCGGCGCCCATCTCCGCGACCACTTCAACACCTATATCAGCTTCCGCTGCGCCCGGCCGGTGACCGCGAACGACCTGGCGCTGAGCCTGCCGCGCCGCCTTGCGGCCGGCGCGCGCTACGTGCTCTTCGGCGACGGCCCGCTCACCAGCACGGGCATCTGCGCCGGCGCGTTCGTGCGCACCGACCCGCGCCTCGAAGGCCCCGACCTCCAGATCAACATGCTGAGCTGGAGCGCGGCGCGCCGCACGCCCGACATGATCGAGCCGCATCCCTTCTCCGCCTTCACGCTGAGCCCGGTGCATCTGCGCCCGGACTGCGACGGCTCGGTGCGCCTCAGGAGCCCGGACCCGCTTGCCGCGCCGGCGATCCGCTACGAGTTCCTGCGCAGCGAATACGACCGCCAGGCGATCCTTTACGGCATGCGGCTGTGCCGGAAGATCGCCGGCCAGCCGGCGCTCGCGCCCTTCATGGCGGAGGAAGTGCTGCCGGGCCCCGCCTGCGAGAGCGACGAGGACCTGCTGGCCGACGTGCGGGCGCGCGCCGTCGCCAACTACCACCCGGTCGGCACCTGCCGCATGGGCCCGGAGGCGGACTCGGCAACCGACGCGAGGCTGCGCGTCCACGGCATCGCCGGCCTGCGCGTCGCCGATGCCTCGATCATGCCGACCATCGTCGCCGGCAACACCAACGCGCCGACCATCATGATCGGCGAGAAGGCCGCCGCGATGGTGCTTGAGGATGCGCGGTAGCGCCCCGGCGCCGCCCTACCCGACGGCGATGTCCAGCCAGCCGAGCGGGGTCACGGTCGCGCGGTCCCCGGGGCGGAGGACCACGGTCGTGAGGTCGCTCTCCACCACTGCGGGCCCTTCCAGCGCCTGGCCGGGCCTGAGCGCGGCGAAATCGTAGATCGGGGCGTCCAGCCAGCCGCCCATATGGACCTGCCGGCGCGCGCGGGGCGCGGCGTCCGCGCCCGCATCGGGCACGCGCTCTTCCGGCAGGCCCGGCAGGCGCCCGACCGCGGCGGCGCGGGCGTTCACCAGCACCACATCGTCCTCGCGCAGCGCATAGGTGAACAGCGCCTCATGGCGGTCATGGAAGCGCTCCGCGATCCGCTCCAGCAGGTCGTCCGCCTGCCAGTCGAGGCCGTCCAGCACGACGTCCACCTCGAATATCTGCTCTCCATAGCGCATGTCGGCGGCGCGCCGCACCGCGACCTCGCCGGAATGGCAGGCGGCAAGGCGTTCGCGGGCGGCGCTCTCCAGCTCGTCATAGACGGACCGCACGGCGGCGGCGTCCAGCGCCGCGGCGTCGCCGATATGGGTGCGGGAGGCCTCGAAGCGCAGGTCCGTCGCCAGCATCCCCCAGGCGGACAGCACGGAGGCCACCCTCGGCACCACGACCCGCGAAATGTCCAGCTGGCGCGCAACATCGGTGATGTGGAGGCCGGCGGCGCCCCCGAAGGCGAGCAGCGCGAAGCGGCGCGGGTCCACGCCGCGCCTGACGGATACCAGGCGGATACCCTCCGCCATGTTGGTATGCACCACGCGGTGGACGCCCTCCGCCGCCGTCATGCGCTCGACTCCCAGGTCGGCCGCGAGCGCATCGAGGGCCGCTTCCGCCGCCCCGGTATCGAGCCTCTCGCGCCCCCCGAGGAAGTTGGATGCATCGAGGAACCCCAGCGCCAGGCTCGCATCCGTCACGGTCGGCAGGGAGCCGCCGCGCCCATAGCAGGCCGGGCCCGGATCGGCTCCCGCGCTCTCGGGGCCCACATGCAGCACGCCGCCGGCATCCACATGCGCGATGGAGCCGCCTCCGGCGCCGATGCTGGCGATGTCGAGCGAGGAGAGCGCAATCCGTTCCCCGGCAATGCCCCGGTCCGACGACAGCGCCGCCTCGCCGCCGGAGATGAGCGAGATGTCGGTGCTCGTGCCGCCCATGTCGAACGGGATGAGGTCGCCCGAGCCGAGCAGCCGGGCCGAGTAGCGCGCCCCCGCAACGCCGCCGGCAGGCCCCGACAGCACCGTACCCGCCGCCAGCCGGACCGCCTCTTCCAGCGGCGCGACGCCGCCATGGCTCAGGATGATAAGCAGCGGCCCGGCATAGCCGTTCTCCGCCAGCCGGGCGGCGAGCCGGCCGAGATAGCCGGAAAGGGCCGGACCGACATAGGCGTTGACCACCGTGGTCGAGACGCGCTCGAACTCCTTGATTTGCGGGAACACGTCCGAGGAAAGCGACAGATAGGCTTCCGGCATCGCCCGGCGCACGGCGTCCGCCGCCGCGCGCTCATGCGCATTGTCGCGCCAGGCATGCAGGAAGCAGATGGCGACCGAGTTGACGCCCTGCCCGCGCAGCGCCTCCACCGCCTCGTCCAGGGAGGCGGGGTCTAGGGGCGTCTCGACCGCGCCGTCGGCGCGCAGCCGCTCGCGGACGCCGAGCCGCCGGCGGCGGGGCGCCAGCGGTTCCGGCGGCGGGATGCGGAGATTGTAGCGGTCCGGCTTCAGGCCCTCGCGCATTTCCAGCACGTCGCGGTGGCCCTCCGTCGTCAGCAGGCCGACCGTGGCGCCCTTGCGCTCCAGTATGGCGTTGGTCGCAACCGTGGTGCCATGCACGATGCGTTCCGTGCGCCCGAGCAGGGTTGCAACATCCAGCCCCATCGTCCCGGCCAGGCGCTCGAGCCCGTCCAGCACCCCGACGGACTGGTCCGCCGGCGTCGAGGGCGCCTTGGCGATCCGGGTCTCGCCCTTGCCGTCCACGGCGACGAGGTCCGTAAAGGTGCCGCCTATGTCGATGCCGATTCGGTATTCCGTCCCAGAGCCGTTCATGTCCCCCTGCCTCTCCCGGCCGCCGCCCCGCAGCCGCGGCACTGTAGCAGACTATCGGGCGGGCGCAGGCGGAGGAAAGCCGCATCGGGCGGCGGCGCCGGGGTCAGGTGGACAACCGATACGCGATCGAGACGGCAGCGCCGGCGAGACACGCCCCGACGATACGCCGGTCCCGGAACCCGCGAGGATGGGTGCGGACATGAACGATGAAGAGGACGATGCAAAGCAGCAGGACCCAGATCGAGGCGGTGTCCGCCCAGGCGTCGAGACGGGCCCACCATCCGTCATGAATCTGTTGCGGCTCGGACAAGGCGCCAATCTCCTCCGGATCGCCGCCTGTGACGACCCTGGCAGCGTTGAGTCAGGCTTCGGAAACGGCAATATCCATTCTGCCGCCAATGTCGGCGCCGGTCCTGTGTTCGACCCCGGATTCGTTCATGCCCCCCTGCCCCTCGGCCGGCGCAGCCCCGGCGGCGGCACTGTAGCAGACTATTCGCCGGCCGGTGAGATAAAGGGCGACCGGATGCCGGTATCGAAGCGGCGGCCATCCGTGGTTGCTTTAGCGTCCGGTTCGACAGAAACTGCAAGTGTTTAAGTGCGGCGCAGCCCAATATCGGAACACCATATGGATCCGTCCCTCTCCCGTGGAAGATACCCGGCTGTTTCTGGCCCGTCGGGGCAGCGGAAGTAGCGGGCATGCTTGACGCGCCGTCAGCCTATATCGAAGGCTACGGGAAAGCCCGGCGCTACGACAGCGCGCTGGCCGACAGGTATATCCGGCACACCATGATCGGCGATCCGGAGCTCGATCCGGTAATGGAGGAGATTTATTCGCTGCATCCCGCAAGACTTCACAGGTTCGTCGGAGCGGGAATAGAGCAGCGGGAAGCGGAATTGCGGGCCGCGCCGGAGCCGCTGCGCCGTTTCTTCGAGGATTTCCGGGAGCCGGACTGGCTGGATTACAGCGCTTTTCAGTCGGGAGTGCGCGCCTTCCACGCCAATGCGGACCTCATGCTGGTTGCATTCGTCGCCGGCGTTCTCGTGGAAGGGTTTTCGACGCTCATAGCCAAATCCTTCAGCATTACCGGCCGTGTCGCGGCCACCAAAAGGCGCCTCCAGCAGAACAACCGCCAACTGCTCGAAATCTTTTTCCCCGGCGGCCTGCAGCGGGACGGGGACGGATGGAAGCTCTCGACCCGCGTGCGCTTCGTGCATGCCCGGATCAGGAGCCTGCTGGCAAGGCACGAGGAATGGAACGACGGCGCCTGGGGCACGCCGCTGCACGCGGCCCATCTCGGTTTCGCCATTTCGGTTTTTTCCAAGCGGCTCCTCGATTATGCGCAACTGGTGGGCGCGCGTTTCACGGAAGAAGAGAAAGAAAGCATTCTCGATGTCTGGCGCTATTCCGGCTACCTGATGGGCATTCCCGAATCGATCCTTTACGAGAACGGCGCGGAGGCGGACAGGATTTACCGGGTTGCGAATATATGCGAGCCGCCGCCCGATCCGGATTCGGCGGCGATGGCGAATGCACTGATCGGCGCCATTCCCGGCATCGTGGACATCGGGGACGATGAAGAGCGAAGACAGGTCATCGCCCTTGCCTACAAACTGTCCCGCGCGCTCATAGGGAACGAACTGGCCGGGCATTTCCAGTATCCCCCGACCCGGGTCTTCGGAACCTTGTTCGGTTTCCGCCTGAAACAGCGTATCCAGCGCATGCTGAAGAGCGGGCTGGTGGTCCGGGCCGACAATTTCAGCCGGCTTCTCCAGATTTCCGTATATGAGGACAGCGGCCTGACCTACGATTTGCCCGACCACGTCAAACACGAGAAGTCGCAGCCATGGTAGGCGGCCTGCCGCATGCGCACATCCCGTCCCGGATCGTGTCCAGTGCGTCCGCCGGCCCGGCCACATTCCGCTCCGCGCCCCTTTCCTTGTCTCCGCACCCCTTGTCGTCACCCCGGCCCCCGAGCCGGGGTCCAGCCTCGGTTCTCGCCGCAGGTTCAGCGGTCGAGTCTGCTCTCCGCCGGCTGCGGCCTCGTCGCAAGCCATGGCTGGACCCCGGCTCGGGGGCCGGGGTGACGGGTGGGCGCCATAAGAGGCGAAACCGCCGCAGACAGATGTGTGAATCCGGTAGGGTGGGCGGCGCCGGTTCCTTTCGGGCCGTTCCGCCGGCGACGGCGGAAAGGCGAAACGGAGCGGCGGCGAACCGTTACGGGGGGGAGACCGGGTGACGGCGTCATCGCCTCTCGACCGCTATATCGAATTCGTTCTTCGATACCGATGGGCGGTCGTTGCGCTTGCGGGGCTCGTCATGCTGGCGGCGACGGCAGGCGCGCCCTTCATCGGCGTGACCAACGATTACCGCAGCCTGTTCGACGAGAACAACCCGCAGCTGGCCGCACTCGATGCGCTGGAGGAGACCTATTCCGCATCCAATGTCGCGCTGGTCGCAATCGCTCCGCGTCAGGGCTCGGTGTTCACCCGCGAGACCCTCGCCGCCGTCGAGGAACTGACCGAAGCGGCCTGGCAGGCGCCGCTGTCCACCCGGGTCGACTCCCTGACCAATTACACCCACAGCGAATCGTTCGAGGACGATCTGATCGTCGGGCCGCTCGTAAAAGGGGCGGACGCGCTTGCCGACGAGGACCTTGCGCGGGTCGAGGAAATCGCACTGAACGCAATCGACCTCGCGGGCCGCCTCGTATCCCATGACGGGCGGGTGGCGGGGCTGGCGGTCCATTTCGCACTCACGGACGACGCCGACGCCTCGATCGCCGAGATCAACGGCTATCTTCGCGCGCTTCTGGAAGAGGCCCGCGCCGCCCATCCGGACCTCGAATACCATCTGACCGGCGATGTCGTCATGCACCGGGCTTTCGCGGAGACGACCGAGGAGGAAGCGCGCACCCTCATCCCTCTCGTGTTCGCGATCATTGCCGTCGCATCCGGCGTTCTCCTGCGTTCCGTCTTCGGCACTCTCGCGCTCGTCATAGCGCTGAGCTTTACCGTAAACACCACGATGGGCTTCGCGGGCTGGATCGGGACGGTGCTCAACCCGGCCAATTCGGGCATCCCGATCATCGTCACGACCGTCGCCGTGGCGCATACGATCCACATCGTGGCGAGCGTCCTGGAAGGAATGGGGCGGGGGCTCGGCAGAAACGAAGCCATTGCCGGGGCGCTCCGCGAGAATATCTGGCCCGTCTTTCTCACCACCGCGACCACCGCGATCGGGTTTCTCAGCCTCAACGCATCCGATTCGCCGCCGTTCCGCGTGCTCGGCAACCTGGTCGCCTTCGGTGTGCTGTGCGCATTCCTCTACTCGGTCACCCTGCTGCCGGCCCTGCTCTCCGTTCTGCCGGTGCGCGCACCGCGCGCCTTCGGCGGGAGCGCGGGTTTCTTCGAGCGTTTCGGCGAGTTTGTCGTGGAGCGCCGCAGGGTCCTGCTCCTTTCCATGGCCGTGCTCACCGTCGCCCTGGTCTCCGGCATCCCGCGCATCGACCTTACGGACAACTGGACGAGATATTTCGACGAGCGTTACGAGTTCCGGCGCGACACGGACTTCGTCATCGACAATCTGACGGGCATGGAAACGCTGGAATTCTCCCTCGACGCCGGGCGCGAAGGAGGCATCACCGATCCCGAATACCTGCAGGCGGTGGACGCCTTTGCGGAATGGGGCCGGGCACAGCCGGAAGTGGTGCACGTCCAGGCGTTCACGGACATCATGAAGCGCCTCAACAGGAACATGCACGGCGACGACCCGGCCTTCTACCGCCTGCCGGAAGAGAAGGAACTGGCGGCCCAGTATCTCCTCCTCTACGAGCTTTCGCTCCCGTTCGGCAGCGACCTCAACGACCGGATCGACGTCGGCAAGTCCGCAACGCGGATGAGCGTCGTGACCCGAAGCCTGACGTCGCGGCAGCAGCGCGAACTCGACGCGCGGGCCCAGGACTGGCTTCGGGCCAATGCGCCGGCTCTCCTGACCGAGGCATCGGGGTTCAGCATCGTCTTCGCGCATCTCTCGCAGCGCAACATTGCAAGCATGCTCACCGGCACGGTCATCGCAATGGCGCTGATCTCCCTGATCCTGATCGGGGTCTTCCGGAGTATCCGCCTCGGGCTTGTCAGCCTGCTGCCCAATTTCATCCCGGCGGCCATGACCTTCGGCCTGTGGGGCTACCTCGTCGGGCGGGTCGGTCTTGCCGGCTCGGTGATGACCGCAATCGCCTTCGGCATCGTCGTGGACGATACAATCCATTTCCTGACGAACTACCTGCGGGCTCGCCGTGAAGGCCTCGACCCGGCCGGAGCCGTGCGCCGCACCTTCCGCTCCGTCGGGCGGGCCCTGTGGACCACGACTGCGGTCCTGTCGCTGGGTTTTCTGGTATTCGCCTTCTCCGGTTTCGAAATCAGCTGGTCGCTCGGCCTGATGGTGGCGATCACGCTCGGCTTCGCGCTGCTCGCCGACTTCCTGCTTCTCCCGCCCCTGCTGATGGCGATCGACCGCAGGGAGCGATAGACCACCGGCCTTCTCGATATGCGCGGGCCCGATTTCCCGAAAACATTTGTTCTTTACTTCAGAAATAATTCTCTAATGTGAATTGACGCCGCAACGCCGGCAACCTATATGGGGCAGCAGGACAGGAAAGGCGTCCGCGGAGCCGCCCCCTCTCCTGTTGCGCGCCGGCGCGAAAAAACCCCTGAGAAACACACGGGAGAAGTGCGCCCTGCGTCTCGCGCGCGCAATCAGGCGTGCGAACCGCGCCGGCGCGAAACGCGCGCCCGCGCCGGCACAGGCGCGCGCAGGATACGCGAGAATCAGGGTCCCGCCGCCGACGAGCCGGGCGGCGGGAAGAACGGAACGACGACGGACCGAAAGGACAGGCCCATGCCAAAGACGAGGAGCCGGAGAAACCGGATGGAATACCCGGAGCCCATGCCCGAACGGACCACAGGATATGCGCCCTGCGCATGCAGATCATGACATTCCATGACACATCCTGCGGGGTCCTGCCGGCCCTCACGGCAAAAACATGACATCTCATGACACACCGTGAGGGGTCTTCCCGGCGCGGCGAAGCCGCCCGCCCCTGTCCGGCGGCGTGCGAACCGCTGCTTGACTTGGACTGTCCGGTCGGAAACCATGGAACCGGCAGGCCTTTGTGGCGGAATCCGGCTGAAAGCGGGATGTCGAAGCTGAAAACGGCAACTGGCGAAACCGCCCTCGAACGCGACCTTGCTTACCAGGCGGAGATCCTGCAGGGCGTTTCCCGCACCTTCGCGCTGACCATTCCCCAACTGCCCCCTCCGCTCCGGGACGCGGTCGGCAATGCCTATCTGCTCTGCCGGATCGCGGACACCATCGAGGACGAAGCCGCCCTCTCTGCGGGCCAGAAGCGCGAATTCTCCGAACGCTGGGTCGGCGTTGTCGAAGGCGGCGAGCCTGCCGGGGCCTTTGCGCAGGACCTCGGCGCCCTGCTGACCCGCTCCACGACCGAGGCGGAACGCGAACTCATCGACAATGTCGGCCGCGTCATGCGGATCACGGACAGCTTCTCCGCCCCGCAGCGCCGCGCAATGCTGCGCTGCGTGAGGATCATGACGCACGGCATGGTGGAATTTCAGGAAGGCGCCAGCCTCGAAGGGCTGAACGACCTCCAGCAGCTCGACCGCTACTGCTACCATGTCGCCGGCGTCGTCGGAGAAATGCTGACGGAGCTCTTCTGCGACTATTCGGAGGAAATCGACGCGCGGCGCGAGGAGCTCTTCGCCCTGTCGGCCTCCTACGGACAGGGCCTCCAGATGACCAACATCCTGAAGGACATATGGGAGGACCGGAGCCGCGGGGCGTGCTGGCTGCCGCGCAGCGTCTTCCTGGCGGCCGGCTTCGACCTCCGCTCGCTCGCGCCGGGCCAGGCCGATCCGGGGTTCGTCGAAGGGCTCAACAGGCTCATCGCGATTGCCGGCCAGCACCTTTCCAATGCGCTCCGCTACATCCTGCTCATACCGGCGCACGAAACGGGCATTCGCCGCTTCTGCCTCTGGGCGCTCGGCATGGCGGTGCTCACCCTGCGCCGCACATACACCACGCCTGCATTCGGGAGCGGCCAGGAGGTCAAGATTTCGCGGCGCGCCGTAAAGGCCGTGGTCGTGACCACCAGCGCGCTGGCGCGCTCCGACGCCGCCCTGAAGCTCCTGTTCACCGGCCTCGGACGCGGTCTTCCCCGCGTCCGGGAGGCGGGCGGCCTGGCCGCATGAGCCGGCGCCGCGGGGTCTTGCCGAGCGTTGCCGCTGGGCTGGCGCTTTCGCTCCTCGCCGCGTTCAGCGCGGCGGCGCAGGCCGCCGATATCGAAGTCGAGCTGTCCGGCAGGTTCAGCATCGAAAGCCGCCTGTATCCGGACAGCGCCCAGCATCCCGGACAGCGCTCCCATGCGAGCGGCTTCACGGCCAAGCCGGAACTCTATGCCGAGGACGAGGAGGGGCGCAGCATCACCGTCTCGCCCTTCTTCCGCTACGACAGCGCCGACCCGCGCCGCACCCATGCCGACCTCCGCGAAGCCTTCCTGCTGCTCTACGGCGAGGCCGGCGACGGCGAGTGGGAGCTGCGCCTCGGCGTGGACCGGGTCGCCTGGGGCGTGGCCGAGGTGCGCAACATCGTCGATATCGTCAACCAGACGGACCTGGTCGAGCATCCCGACGAGAAGACCAAGCTCGGCCAGCCGATGGCGCACGGCACATGGTCCGCGGACTGGGGCGTGCTGGAGCTGTTCCTCCTGCCCTGGCACCGCGAGCGCACCTATCCGGGCCGGGCCGGCAGGCTGCGCAGCGAATTCGTCGTGGACAACGACAGGGCGACATACGACAGCGCCGCCGAGGAACGGCACATGGACTGGGCGGTCCGTTACAGCGGCAGCTTCGGCCTCGTCGATCTCGGCCTGAGCTATTTCGACGGCCAGAGCCGGGAACCGGTGCTGCGGCCTGTTGTATTGGGCAATGCCGGCAACTTCGTGCTGCAACCGCACTACGAAAAAATCCGCCAGTTCGGGCTGGACGCGCAGCTCACCACGGGACCGTGGCTGTTCAAGCTGGAGGCCATCCGCCGCCTCGGCGCCAGCAACCGGCCCGCGCCCGAGAACGGGTTCCAGGGTGAGGAAGACGATTTCGGCGCGTGGATACTCGGCGGCGAACACACATTGTATTCCGTCTTCGACACGGAGGCGGAAATCACCCTGCTGGCGGAATGGCACTGGGACGGACGGGGAGCGGAGCGCGCGACCAACGCCTTCGAGAACGACCTGTTCCTCGCCGTCCGCCTGGCGCTCAACGATGTCGAGGGCACGGAGTTCACCCTGAGCGTGGCGGAGGACCTCGACCATGCGGGGCGGGTATTCGGCATCGAGGCGAAGACGCGGCTGAGCGACAACTGGTCGTTCGAGCTCGAGGGCACGGCGTTCCACGGCGTCGACTGGCCGGACGACGCCCTCTACGGGGTGCGCCGCGACACCTATATCGGCCTGAACCTCGTTTACAACCTGTAGCCGCCGGCAAGGCGCGCGGCGAAATCCGTCATGGCCGGCATGACGGAGTCCGCAGCCTCGCGCCAGGGGGCATGGCCGCAGCCGGGCAGCAGCACGATGTCCGCCGGTCCGGACACCTGAGCGGCAATGCGGTCGGTTTGGGCGCGCGTGCCGTAGGGGTCTGCCTCGCCCTGGAACGCCAGCAGCGGCGCGCTCACTTTCGGCAGGTAGCGTTCGATGTTCCAGTCGCGGAAGCGCGGGTCGAGCCAGGCCAGGTTCCAGGCGTCGAAGGTCCCGGCGGCGTCCCGGTGCCAGCGGGCGAGCCGCCTGTCGAGGCCGCCCGTGTCGAAGGCGCGCCGGGCCTCTTCGATGGCGCGGATCGAGCAGTCCTCGACGAACACATGCGGGGCCATGACGACCAGCCCGGCCACGGCGTCCGGGAAGGCGCCGGCATGGATGAGCGCGATCGAGCCGCCGTCGCTGTGGCCGACGAGCACGGGCCGTTCGATATCGAGGGCGGCAAGGATCGCCGGCAGGCGCCGTTCGGCCTCGACATGCATGTAGTCGAGCGGGAATGCGCCGCCGGCCGGCAGCGACGACCCGCCATAGCCGAGCCGGGAATAGACCAGCGCGCCCGCGCCCGTTGCCGCCGCCACGCGGTCGGGGAAATCGCGCCAGAGGGCCGCGCAGCCGAGCCCCTCATGCAGGAAGACCAGTGTCGGGCGGTCGGGGCCGCCCTCGATCCGGCGGTATTCGATCTCGCCGTCGTCGAGGGCGAGCCGGCCGTCCAGGACCGGCGGACCGCTCATGCCCTGAGCTTGTATCGCTGGATCTTGCCCGTCGCCGTCTTCGGCAGTTCGTCCACGAATTCGACCCAGCGCGGATATTTGTAGGCCGCAAGCTGGCCGCGCACGAAGTCCTGCAGTTCCGCCGCGCCGGCCTCCCTGCCCTCCTGCAGCACCACGAAGGCCTTGGGCTTGACAAGGCCGTCCGGGTCCTCGGCGCCGACCACCGCCGCCTCCAGCACCGCCTCATGCTTTAGCAGCGCGCCCTCCACCTCGAAGGGCGAGACATAGATGCCGCCGACCTTGAGCATGTCGTCCGCGCGCCCGGCGAAGGCGTAAACGCCGTTTTCATCCCGCGTGTATTTGTCGCCGGTGCGCGTCCAGGCGCCGCGGAAGGTCTCGACCGAGCGCTCGCGCCGGTTCCAGTAGAACACCGCGCTGGTCGGCCCCTTCACCTCCAGCGCGCCGAGCGCCCCCGCCTCCTCGATCACCCGGTCGTCGTCATCGACAAGGCGGACCTCGTAGCCCTCCACCGGGCGCCCCGACGCTCCCGGCGCGATGTCGCCGACGCGGTTGGTGATGAAGATATGCAGCATCTCGGTCGAGCCGAGGCCGTCCAGAATGTCCACGCCGACGGCCTCCTGCCAGCGGCGCAGGATTTCCGGCGGCAGCGCCTCGCCGGCGGAGACAGCAAGCCGGAGCGCGTGTTCGCCGGGTCCCGGCGCCTCGCCGCTCGCCAGCAGCATGGCGAACAGGGTCGGTACGCCGAAGAAGATCGTGGGCCGGGCCTCGCGCAGCAGGCGGCAGATCGGTCCCGGCTCCGGCGGCCCTTCGAGCAGCACGGCGGTCGCGCCCGCCGCCATCGGGAACGTCAGGCCGTTGCCGAGCCCGTAGGCGAAGAACAGCTTGGCGGCGGAGAACAGCACGTCATCCTCGCCCACGCCCAGGGTCGGCCCGGCATAGAGCTCGGCCGTGCGCGCCATGTCGCCGTGAAGATGCACCGCGCCTTTCGGCTGACCCGTCGTGCCCGAGGTGTAGAGCCAGAAGCACATCTCGTCCTCGACGGTTTCCGCGGCTGCGAACACGGGGCTCTCGGGCGCGGTCAACCGCGCCAGCCCGTCCCCGTCCGGAATCACGCGGTCATGCAGGCCCTCGAAGACCGGGGCGAGGTTCGCCGAGACGAACGCCGCCTGCGCGCGGGCATCGCGCAGCATGAAGGCGTAGTCGTCGCGGGTGAGCCGCGTGTTGACCGGCACCGGCACGACGCCCGCCTTGATGGCGCCGAGGAAGCAGGTGTGGAAGTCCGCCGTGTCGTTGAGGCAGAGCAGGATGCGCTCCTCGCGCCGGATGCCGAGCCTGCAGAGCGCATGGGCGAACCGGCTGGTCGCCGCGTCGATGTCGGCATAGCTGTGGGCGCCACGGCTGTCGATCACGGCCGTCTTCGCGCCGCGCCCGGCCGCGAGGTTGCGCCCGATCAGGTCCGCCGCCGCGTTGTAACCGGCCATGTCGCTCACGCCTCCGCCACGGCGCTTTCATACCACGACCGCGCCCAGTCCGCCGCCTCGTCCTCGGGCAGGAGGCCGGAGGACGCATTGTGGCGCATCGGCTCGCCCACGCGCCTTGCGCCGAGTTCGCTCAGGATGCGGTCGAAGGTCATGCCGCCGCCGCAGAAGGTGCGCGCATAGGTCATGTCGCCGAGCGCAAAGAGGCCGTAGCGGACATGGGCGAGGTCGGGGCGCTCGCGCTCCAGTGCGTCGGCAAGCGCCTGGCCGTTGTCCGGCACGTCGCCCTGGCCGTAGGTGGAGCTGACCACTAGGTAGAGGCCGGGCGCGGCGAAGGCGCCCGCGTCGAGATCGTCCATCGGCTGAAGCTCCACCTGCACACCCTCGTCCTCCAGCGCAGCCTGGACTTCCTCGGCGACGAGATCGGCCGTGCCGGTCATCGTCGCGACATAGATGGTGACAGTGCTGTTCATGTCGTGCATTATATTTCCTGTAATGGAAGCCGCCAAGGAAAACCTCGCAGCGCCGCTCGGCGCCAGGCTGCGCACGCTCCGGGCCGCGCGCGGCATGAGCCGGCGCATCCTGGCGCGGGATAGCGCGGTCTCGGAACGCTATCTCGCCGAACTGGAGAACGGAAGGGCGAACCCTTCCATCGGCGTGCTGGCCCGCATCGGGGCGGCCATCGGCGTGGACCTTGCAGCGCTGTTTTCGCCCCCCTCCCGCGATGCCGCAACGGCCCTGCTGGAGTGGCTCGGCCCCGAAGACCGGGCCGCCGCCGGCGCGCTGCTGGAGCGCCATTTCGGCCGCGCCGCCGACAAGGCGGAACGGGTCGCCCTGATCGGTCTGCGCGGGGCGGGAAAAACCACCCTCGGCCGCCTGCTGGCGGAGCGCCTCGGCTGGCCCTTCGTCGAGCTTACCCGCGAGATCGAGCGGGACTACGGCGCCGATGTCGCGGAAATCCTGGCATTGTCTGGCCAGCCCGGCCTGCGGCGGCAGGAATACCGGGCGCTGGGCCGGCTCGTGGAGGAGCGGGCGCGCGCGGTGATCGCCACGCCCGGCGGCATCGTCGCGGAAGCCGGGAGCCTCGACCTGTTGCTCGCCCGGACCCACACCGTCTGGCTGACCGCCTCGCCGGAAGAGCACATGGCGCGCGTCGCCGCCCAGGGCGACCGCCGGCCGATGGCCGACAACCCGGAAGCGATGGCGGACCTGCGCGCGATCCTCGCCGCCCGCAGCCCAGACTACGCCCGCGCCGACGCCCGCCTCGACACCTCGGGCCGCCCGCTCGAAGAGTGCCTCGACGATCTGGAGCGCACCGCGCGCCGCATGATCCGCGAAGGGTTGACCCTGGCCGGACAGGAAATATAGTGCATATATGATCGACAATGCGCTCATCGCCTACGACCGCGAACCGGAGAGCTACCGGCACTGGTCGCTCGCCGTCGAGGGAGCCGTCGCCACTCTCACGCTCAGGGTGGATGAAGACGGGGGTCTCCGTCCGGGCTACCGGCTCAAGCAGAACTCCTACGATCTCGGCGTCGATATCGAGCTGAACGACGCCCTCAACCGGCTGCGCTTCGAGCATCCGCAAGTGCGCGCGGTCATCGTCACCAGCGACATGGAGCGCATGTTCTGCGCCGGGGCCAACATCTACATGCTCGGCCAGTCGAGCCATGCCGCGAAGGTCAATTTCTGCCGGTTCACCAACGAGACCCGCAACTTCATGGAGGATGCGAGCCGGCGCTCCGGCATCGCCTTCATCGCCGCCTGCAACGGCACGGCGGCGGGCGGCGGCTACGAGCTGGCGCTCGCCTGCGACGAGATCTGGCTGGTGGACGACCGGTCGAGCGCGGTCAGCCTGCCGGAAGTGCCGCTGCTGGGCGTGCTGCCGGGCACGGGCGGGCTGACACGCATCACCGACAAGCGCCGCGTCCGCCGCGACCTCGCCGACGTGTTCTGCACCGACCCCGACGGCGCGCGCGGCCGCCGGGCGCTCGAATGGGGCCTGGTGGACCGCACCGCGCCGCCGCAGCGCTTCGAGGCCGCGGTGAAGGCGCGCGCGGAGGAACTCGCCGCCCGACCCGGCCTTCCCGCGGGCGACCCGGTGGCGCTTACGCCGCTGGAACGGCATATCGAAGCGGACGGCTACCGCTACCCGAATGTACGGGTGCGGATCGACGATGCGCGCCGGCTCGCGGAAATCACGGTCTCCGGTCCCGCCGCGCCGGTTGCGGTCGAACGCGCCGCCCACTGGTGGCCGCTCGCCGCCGCGCGCGAGCTCGAAGACGCGGTGCTGATGCTGCGCACAAACCACGAGCAGGTCGGCGCCTGGGTGCTGAAGACCGAGGGCGACCCGGAGGCGCTGCTGGCCGTGGATGCGCTGCTGGCCGACGGTGCTGAAACGGACCGATTCCTGCGTGAGACCATCGCCTGGTGGCGGCGCGCGCTCGCCCGGCTGGACGTCACCTCACGCTCGCTGATCGCGCTCATCGAGCCCGGCTCCTGCTTCGCCGGCCCGCTGCTGGAACTGGCGCTCGCCGCCGACCGCAGCTTCATGTTCCTTCCTCTCGACGAGCCGGAGACCGCGCCCCGGATCGCGTTCGGCGCGCTGAACCGGTGCGGCCTCGAAACGGCGAACGGGCGCACCCGCCTCGACTGCCGCTTCTCGGGCGCGGTGCCGGAATTCGAGGCTGCGAGCTTCGGCCCGGAAGAGGCGCTGGCCGCCGGGCTCGTGACCTTCGCGCCGGACGAACTCGACTGGGACGACGAGGTGCGCATCGCGCTGGAGGAGCGCGCGGCGCTCTCGCCGGACGCGCTGACCGGCATGGAGGCGAGCCTGCGCTTCGGCGGCGCGGAGACGCTCGCCACCAAGATCTTCGGCCGGCTCTCCGCCTGGCAGAACTGGATTTTCAGCCGCCCCAACGCCGTAGGCGAGGACGGGGCGCTCAAGCGTTTCGGCACCGGTGCGCGGCCGGGCTTCGACTGGAGGCGTGTGTGATGGCTGTCGATTACCGGGGGCGCATCCCCAACAATATCGATCTCTCCGCCGACCGGCGGCTGCAGCGCGCGCTGGAGCACTGGCAGCCGCGCTTCCTCAACTGGTGGAGCGAACTCGGGCCCGAGGGCTTCCAGGCGGCGGACGTCTATCTGCGCACCGCCACGGCGGTCGACGCCAGGGGCTGGGCCAGCTTCGGCTATGTGCGGATGCCGGAATACCGCTGGGGCATCTTCCTCGCCGAGCCGGAGCGGGACCGCACCATCGGCTTCGGCGACGAGATGGGCAAGCCCGTCTGGCCGGAGGTTCCGGGCGAGCACCGGGCCGCGCTCCGCCGGCTGATCGTGACGCAGGGCGACACCGAGCCCGCCTCGGTCGAGCAGCAGCGCCGCCTCGGCCACAGCTGCCCCTCGCTCTACGACCTGCGCAACCTCTTCCAGGTCAATGTCGAGGAGGGCCGCCACCTCTGGGCGATGGTCTATCTGCTGCACGCCCATTTCGGCCGCGACGGGCGCGAGGAGGCGGAGGAACTGCTCTACCGCCACTCCGGCGACCCGGACAATCCGCGCATCCTGACTACCTTCAACGAGCCGATAGACGACTGGCTCTCCTTCTTCATGTTCACCTATTTCACCGACCGGGACGGCAAGTACCAGCTGAAGTCCTTCGCCGAGTCGGCCTTCGACCCGCTCGCGCGCACCTGCTCCTTCATGCTGACGGAAGAGGCCCACCACATGTTCGTCGGCGAGACGGGCATCGGGCGGATCGTCCGGCGCACGCTGGAGGTGATGCAGGCCCTCGGCACCGACGACCCGGACGCGGTGCGCGGCCAGGGCGCCATCGACCTGCCGACGCTCCAGCGCTACATCAATTTCTGGTTCTCCTCCTCGCTCGACCTGTTCGGCTCCGAGACCTCGTCCAACGCCGCAACCTATTTCGCCGCGGGCCTCAAGGGCCGGCCCGACGAAGCGACGTTCGAGGACCATGTGTGCCTCGACACCGCCGAGCGCATCGCGGTGCCTGACGAAGCGGGCGGCGTCGCCGAGGAGGAGGTGCCGACCCGCAATGCGATGAACGAGATCACGCGCGGCCTCTATGTGAAGGACTGCGCCATCGGCATGACGCGCTGGAACCGGACGATCAGGCGCGCGGGCTTCGACGCCGAACTCTTCCTGCCCTCGACGCGCTTCCGCCGCACCATCGGCCGCTGGGCCGGGGCCTCCGTCGCCCCCGACGGCGCGCCGATGGCCGACGACCTTTACCGCAAGCGCCTGCCCGGCTGGCTGCCGACGGAGGAAGACAAGGCGTATATCCGCTCGCTGATGCACGCCGTCACCGAGCCCGGAAAGATGGCGGGCTGGATCGCCCCGCCCGCGCGCGGCATCGACGGCAAGCCGGTCGATTACGAGTATGTGAAGCTGCATTGACGGCCCGTTTCGCTATCGCCGGGTCCGGCCCGGCGGGCTGCTACCTGGTGGACGCGCTCGGCCGGGCCGCGCCCGGCGCCGTCATCGACGTGTTCGAGCGGCTGGACGAGCCTTTCGGCCTGGTGCGCTTCGGCGTGGCCCCGGACCATGAGGCGACACGCGCCATTACCCGCGTGCTGCGCCGGCCGTTCGACAAAGGCGCGGCGCGGCTCCATCTCGGCGTCGAGGTCGGCCGCGACATAGGCCTCGCCTCCCTCCGCCGCGACTATGACGCCGTGGCGCTGGCGACCGGCGCGCCGGTGGACCGCAGGCTGGGCGTCCCCGGGGAGGAGCTGGCCGAACCGTCCGGGCACTTCATCCGCTGGATCAACGGCCACCCCGAGGCCGCCCCGCCGGCCCGTCTCGCCGGAGCAAGGCGGGCGGTCGTCGTCGGCGCCGGCAATGTCGCGCTCGACGCCGTCCGCCTGCTGGCGAAACACCGCGAGATCGACTGCCTGAATCCGCTGGCGCTGGAGCGCATCGACCTGCTGATCCGCGGCGGCCCGGAAGACGTGCGCTTTAGCCCGGCCGAGCTTCTCGAAATCGGCGAGCTTGCCACCGCCTGGCCCGATCTGGATGCCTTCGAGGATGCGGGCAGCGAGGCCACCGTCATGCTGAAGGAATTTTCGGCGCGTCCACCGGGGCGTGGCATTCCGATCCGTTTCCATTTCCACACACAGGCAACGGCCTTTCTGGGTGCAGGGCGGCTGGAGGCAGTTCAAACCGATCGCGGCGTCCTGCCGGCCGACCTTGCCGTCACCTGCATCGGCTACGGGAAGGCCGCTATAGACGGCGTCTGGCCCACTGGCCCGGAGCCGGAGCCTGGCCTCTACGCCGTCGGCTGGGCCGCCCGCGGCCCGACGGGAACGATCCCGACGAACCGCGCCGAAGCCCGCGCCCTCGCCCGAAGGATGATCGCCGGCCTCGAACCGTAGCCGGCGTGTCCCGCCGCTTCGCCGCACCGCATCCGCCTGACCGTCATTTCCGCGACTCGCAGCCGCGTTGAATGCGGCGGCGCAAGGAATAGGTTGCCTGCTGCCACGAAATGGTGCGAGACGCGATGAAGCCGACCGTGCGACCCGCCAATCCGAACTTCTCCTCCGGACCCTGCACCAAGCGGCCGGGATGGTCCCCGGCCGTCCTCGCCGACGCTTTGGTGGGGCGTTCCCATCGTTCCGCGCCCGGCAAGGACAAGCTGGCGGAGGTCATCGACAGAAGCCGCCGGCTGCTCGGCATGCCGGAGGACTGGCGACTCGCGATCGTGCCCGCCTCCGATACCGGGGCCGTCGAGATGGCGCTCTGGTCCCTGCTCGGCGCGCGCGGCGTCGATGTGCTGGCGTGGGAGAACTTCGGGGCGCAATGGGCGGTGGATGTCCGCGACCATCTCGGAATCGCGGACATGCGCCTGCTGGAAGCAGAATATGGCGGCCTGCCCGACCTGTCGGAAGCGGACCCCGGCCGCGACCTCGTTTTCGTGTGGAACGGCACCACCTCCGGGGTCTGCCTGCCCGATGGGGAGTGGATCGCCGAAGACCGGCGCGGCCTCGCGATCTGCGACGCCACCTCGGCCGTGTTCGGCATCGACATGCCCTGGTCCCGGCTCGATGTCGTCACCTGGTCCTGGCAGAAGGCCATCGGCGGCGAGGGGGCGCACGGCATGCTGGCGCTCGGCCCGCGCGCGGTCGAGCGGCTGCTGGCCTGGACGCCGCCGCATCCGCTGCCGAAAGTCTTCCGGCTGACCCGGAACGGCGCGCTCATCGACGGCGTCTTTCGCGGCGAGACGCTGAACACCCCTTCCATGCTGTGCGTCGAGGACGCGCTCGATGCGCTGGCCTGGGTCGAGAGCGTCGGCGGCCTCGCCGGGACCGTCGCCCGAACCCGCGCCAATGCCGCCGTCATCGGGGAATGGGTGGCCCGGACGGACTGGATCGACTTCCTCGCGCGCGACCCGGCGGCGCGCTCGCCGACCTCGGTCTGCCTCGCCTTCACCGATCCCCGGGTCGCCGGCCTGCCCGAGGACCGGCTGAGGGCCTTCGTGCAGGCGCTGGCGGCCCGGCTCGACGCCGAGGGCGCGGCGCATGACATCGCCAACCACCGCGACGCCCCGCCGAGCCTGCGCATCTGGGCCGGCCCCACCGTGGAGCGCAGCGACCTGGAGGCGCTCATGCCCTGGCTGGACTGGGCCTTCGAGGCCGAGGTCGGGAAGCTCTGAGCGCGGCGATGAAGAAGGTGCTGATCGCTGACCGCCTGAGCGCCCGCGCCGGAGAAATCCTCCGCGCGGCGGGGCTGGAGGTCGAGGAAGCGCCGGGTCTCGCGCCGGAAGCGCTCGCCGCGCGGATGGCGGGCGTCCACGGCCTGGCGGTGCGCTCCGCCACGGAGGTCACGGCCGGCCTGCTAGACAGCGCGCCCGACCTGGAGGTCGTCGGCCGCGCCGGCATCGGCGTGGACAATATCGACATCACGGCGGCGACGGAGCGCGGCGTGGTCGTGATGAACACGCCCTACGGCAATACGGTCACGACGGCCGAGCACGCGATTGCGCTGCTGTTCGCGCTCGCGCGCCAGATACCGGCGGCCGACCGCTCGACCCAGGCCGGCAAGTGGGAGAAGTCCCGCTTCATGGGCAGCGAGATCGCCGGCAAGACGCTCGGCGTCATCGGCTGCGGCAATGTCGGCGCCGCCGTCTGCCAGCGGGCGCGCGGGCTCGCGATGCGGGTCCTGGTTTTCGATCCCTTCGTTTCCGAGGACCGGGCGCGGGACCTCGGCGCCGCCAAGGTGGGTCTGGAGGCGCTCTTCGCCGAAGCCGATTTCGTCACGCTGCACACGCCGTTGACCGACCGGACGCGCGGCATGATCGACGCGGACGCGATCTCCCGGATGAAGCCCGGCGTGCGCATCGTCAATTGCGCGCGCGGCGGGCTCGTCGTCGAGGCGGACCTCTCGGCCGCGCTGGACAGCGGCCATGTGGCCGGCGCGGCCTTCGATGTCTTCGAGGTCGAGCCGGCGGAGGCGAGCGCGCTTTTCGGCCGCGAGAACGTGGTGGCGACCCCCCATGTCGGCGCCTCCACGGCGGAGGCGCAGGAGAATGTGGCGGTCGAGGTGGCCGGCCAGATCGCGGCCTTCCTCAATACCGGCGCCGTCGTCAACGCCCTCAACGCGCCTTCGGTCACCGCCGAGGAGGCGCCGAGGCTCAAGCCCTATATGGGCCTGGCGGACGCGCTCGGCCGTTTTGTCGGGCAGATTTGCGACGATGCGATCACCGGCATCGACATCGCCTGGCGGGGAGACATGGCGCGGCTGAACACGCGCCCGCTCTCCGGCCTGGTGCTGCAGGGCGTGCTGTCGAGCCAGCTCGACTCGGTCAACATGGTGAACGCCCCGCTGATCGCCCGCGAACGCGGCATCGAGCTTCGCGAAACCTCGACCGGCGAGGCGGACGGCTACCGGGCGCTGATCGAGGTCCGCGCCGCCATGGGCGGGCGCAGCCGCACCGTTGCCGGCACGCTGTTCGGAGACCGGCTGCGGCTGGTGCGCGTGCAGGACATCCATTTCGAGGCGGCGTTCGGGTCGATCATGCTCTTCCTCAGGAACCACGACCGGCCGGGCGTCATCGGCAAGATAGGCACGATCCTGGGCGAGGAAGGCGTCAACATCGCCAACTTCCATCTCGGCCGGCCGGCGGCGGGCGGCCATGCGCTCGCGCTGATCGAAATCGACGAAGACTGCCCCGAGCGCGTGCTGGAGCGCATCGCCGCCCTCCCGGACACCATCGCCCGCCCCCTGGTGCTGCGGTTTTGAGCGGGGCGGTCCGTCGTGCAACATTCCGGCCAAACCGTGTAGCCTTGGGGCCGCCGCAAGCAGTTCGCACCATGACCGACAGAGCCTTGCTTCCGGCGGGACTGCGCGATGTCCTGCCCCCTGACGCCGCCTTCGAGGCGGCCGTGGAGGCGCGCCTGCTGGAGCTCTTCGCGCTGAACGGCTACGAGCGGGTGGACCCGCCGCTCGCCGAGTTCGAGACGAGTTTCCTCGCCGACGAAGGCGCGGCGATTGCGGCCGACACCTTCCGCATCATGGACCCGGTTTCGCAGCACATGCTGGCGCTGCGCTCCGACATGACGCTGCAGGTCGCCCGGATTGCGCGCACCCGGCTTGCCGGCGAGCCGCGCCCGCTGCGCCTTGCCTATGCGGGGCAGGTGCTGCGGGTCGGCGTCTCCCAGCTCCACGCCGAGCGCCAGGTGGCCCAGGCCGGGGTCGAGCTGATCGGCGCGGAAAGCGTGTCGGCCGACGCCGAGGTCGCCCGGCTCGGCTACGAGGCGCTGGAGGCGCTGGGTGCGCCGGGGGTGAGCATCGACCTGGGCGCGCCGGCGCTGGTGAGGGCGCTGCTCGCCGATGCCGGCCTCGAGGACGACGCCGTGCTGGGCGATGCGCTCGGCCGCAAGGATGCGGCGGCCGTCGCGGCGCGGGGCGGGCCGCGCTTCACGGCCCTGATGGCGGCGACCGGTCCTTACGAGACGGTGGCGCCGGCGCTCTCTTCGCTGGACCTGCCGGCGGCCGCGGCCGCGCTTCGGGACCGCCTGCTGGACGTTGCGGCGGCAGTGGCGGCGGCGGCCCCCGGGCTGCGGATCACCGTCGATCCGGTGGAGCACCGCGGCTTCCAGTATTACTCGGGCGCGGCGTTCAGCCTGTTCGCGAGCGGCGGTCGCGGCGAAGTGGGCCGCGGCGGCCGCTACCGCGCCGAGGGCGAGACGGGCACGGGCGTCACTCTCTATCTCGACGCCATCCACCGCCTGCTGACGCCGCCTGCGCCGCGGTCCCGCCTGTTCCTGCCTCACGGCACGGGCGGCGCGGAACGCCGGCGCTGGCAGGCCGACGGCTGGATTACGGTGCAGGCGCTTGCGCCGGCAGGCGATCCGGAAGCCGAAGCGCGCCGCCTCGGCTGCAGCTACCTGCTGGGCGCCGGCGGCATCGAATCCCTGGACGGAGACCCGGAATGACCAATGTGGCCGTAATCGGCGCGCAATGGGGCGACGAAGGCAAGGGCAAGGTCGTGGACTGGCTGGCCGAGCGGGCCGATGTCGTAGTACGCTTCCAGGGCGGACACAATGCCGGCCACACCCTGCAGGTCGCCAACGAGACCTACAAGCTCTCCCTGCTGCCGTCCGGCGTGGTGCGGGGCACGCTTTCGATCATCGGCAACGGCGTGGTGGTGGACCCTTGGGCGCTGCTGGAGGAGATGGACCGCCTGCGCGGGCAGGGCGTTGCGGTGTCTCCCGAAACGCTGCGCCTCGCGGAAAGCGCGACGCTGATCCTGCCCTTCTACGGGCGCGTGGACCAACTCCGCGAGCAAAGGCGGGGGAAGGGCGCCATAGGCACGACGGGGCGCGGCATCGGCGTTGCGTATGAGGACAAGGCCGGGCGGCGCGCGATCCGGGTCGCCGACCTGTATGACGATGCGGCGCTCCGCGACAAGGTGGGCCACCTGCTGGAGCATCACAACGCCCTGCTGCGGGGATGGGGCGCGGAAGAAATCGCGCCGGACGAGCTCATTGCGGGCCTCGTTGAAGTCCGCGGCCCGCTGGCGCCTTACGTCGATTGCGTGTGGGAGCGGCTGGACGGGCTGCGGCGGTCCGGCAGGCGGATCCTGTTCGAAGGCGCGCAGGGCATCCTCCTCGACGTGGACCACGGCACCTATCCGTTCGTGACCTCCTCGAACACGGTTGCAGCGGCGGCTGCGGTCGGCAGCGGCATGGGGCCGGGCGCGGTCGGCTATGTGCTCGGCATCGCCAAGGCTTACACGACGCGCGTCGGCGGCGGCCCGTTTCCCACTGAATTGAAGGACGATGTCGGCGCGCATCTTGCCGAGCGCGGCCGCGAGTTCGGCACCGTCACCGGGCGGCCACGGCGCTGCGGATGGTTCGATGCCGCGGCCGTGCGCCAGGCGGTGCGGCTTTCGGGCATGCACGGCATCGCGCTCACCAAGCTCGATGTGCTGGACGGGCTCGACGCCCTGGAGGTCTGCACCGGATACCGTATCGGCGGGCGCATGCTGTCGCGCCTGCCGGCCAGCCAGGCCGATCAGGCGGCGGTCGAGCCGGTCTATGAACGGCTGGAAGGCTGGTCCGAGAGCACGGCGGGCGCCACGGGCTGGGCCCAGTTGCCGGCCACGGCGGTCAAATATGTCCGGCGCGTCGAGGAACTGATCGGCTGCCCGGTGGCCCTGCTTTCCACGGGACCGGACCGCGAAGACACGATAGCGATGTACGATCCCTTCGCCGACTAGGCGGCCTCGCGGGCTTCGCGCTTGGCCTTCGCCTTCTCGATACGGCGCTTGATGCGCCGGGCTTCGATCGTCAGCTTCGAATCGGGGCGGCCGAGAAGGAAGGCGTCGAGACCGCCGTTATGCTCCACGGTGCGCAGGCCGTGGCCGGAGATCCGCAGCCGCACCGCCTCGCCCAGGACTTCGCTCAACAGGGTCCTGGACTGCACATTCGGCAGAAAGCGCCGGCGGGTCTTGTTGTTGGCGTGGCTGACATTGTTGCCGGTCATCACGCCCTTGCCGGTGATCGCGCAGCGCCGCGACATCGCCTTCACTCCTTGCCGGAACGGTCTCGTTCGGAACGCGGCTGTATAGGGACGCCGCCCGGGCCGGTCAAGCGCCGGCTAACCGCCCAGTTCCCGCGAACGGCTGGCGGCCGCGGCGACGGCGCGGCGCATCAGCGCGGCCATGCCGTCGTCCGCCATCAGCACGTCGAGGGCGGCGGCGGTGGTCCCGCCCGGACTCGTGACATTGCGCCTCAGCACATCCGCGCTCTCGGGCGACCGGTTCAACAGCTCGCCCGCCCCGGAAACGGTGGCGCGGGCGAGGCGCATCGCCATGTCGGCCGGCAGCCCCTCGCGCTGGCCGGCCGCGGCGAGCGCCTCCACCAGATGGAAGACATAGGCCGGCCCGCTGCCGGAAACGGCCGTCACCGCGTCCATGGCCGCCTCGTCCCCCAGCCAGACGACCTCGCCAACGGCCTCGCAGATCGTCTGGCAGAGCGCCATTTGCGCGGGATCGACGCCCCGGTTTGCGGTGAGGGCGGCGATGCCGCGCCCGACCGCCGCCGGCGTGTTCGGCATGGCGCGGACAACGGCGGCGCCGCGGCCCAGAACCTTCTCGAAGAACGCGACCGGGGTCCCGGCGGCTATCGAGAGGAACACGGGCGCCCCGTGCCCGGTATATCTGCAATAGGCCGGAACCACATCGCCCATCACCTGGGGCTTGACCGCGAAGATGACCGCGTCCGGGCGCATCCGGTCGGTGACATTTTCGAGCGCCGTCGTGATGTGGACGCCGGGCCGGCCCTGAAATTCCCGCGTCGCGGCCTCTTCCGGTTCGACGACCACGATCTGGTCGGCGAAACGCTGTTCCAGCCAGCCCGTCAACAGTGCGCCGCCCATCTTGCCGCAGCCGACAAGGATCAGATTAGGAGTGCTCATGCCTCGCCCATCGGATGGATCATCGCGGCCGCCACGGCCTTCGCCGGCGACTTGCCGCCCCATAACGCATGTTGGAACGCCGGATAGAATTGGTCCAGCCCGCTGGTGGCGGCGAGCAGGATGTCCTCCACCAGTTCCCTGGAGGCCGAAACGCCGCGGAGCGGAATGGCGTGGCGGAAGCAGAGCGCCCCGGCGTCGCGTTCGAAGCAGAAATGCCCGATTTCCAGGATATCGTTGGCATAGGCGAGCATTTCCAGCAGCGCATTCTGCCCGTCCAGAGGCACCGGCAGCCGGCATGCTGCGGCAATCTGCATGACGGCGGGCGGCTTGTGCCAGGCCGCGCAAACGGAGGTCTCGCCCCAGCTTCCCGGGAGTTCGGCCGAGAGCGTTCGTGAATCGTCCCGGCTGTAGGCCCAGTCGCGCGCCCGAACGATGTCTTCGACCAGATCGATCGGGTTCGGGGCCTCGGCAAAAGTTCTTCGCTCGAACATGGGCCCTCCAATACAGCACAATATGTCGTATTGCCAATGATCTAAAACCGCAATTTGTGGAAAAGCCCGGGTCTTTCCGGGCAGACAAAAAGTGGACCCGGCCAGGAGGCGCATGGCGTTGTCATGCCCGCAGGACGGGCTATATTCAGCGAAATCGGGAAGCAGGCATGCGGCGATGAGCGAATTTGTCGTCCAAAGGGCGAATATGGTGGAATGCCAGTTGCGGGCCGGCCGGGTCACGAATTCGTCTTTGCTGGATGCAATGGGCAATGTGGCGCGCGAGGAGTTCGCTCCGATCGCGCTGAAGCCGGTCGCTTATGTGGACGAGGACCTTGCGTTCCGGGGCCGCGTTCTGGTCGAGCCGATGGTCTTCGCGCGCCTGGTGCAGTGCGCCGAGCCCGGGCCGGACGACTATGTGCTCGATATCGGCGCCGGGCTCGGTTATTCGAGCGCCGTTCTGGGCCGGATCGCGAGCGCGGTCGTGGCCCTGGAAAGCGACGCGGGACTCGCGGAAGACGCCCGCAAGGCGCTCGCCGAGGCGGGCAGCGACAATGTCCTGGTGGTCGAAGGGCCGCTGGAGGCGGGCTGCCCGGAGGAGGCGCCGTTCAATCTCATTGTCATCCAGGGCGCCGTCGCATCCGTTCCGGCGGCCCTGCTGGACCAGCTGGCGGAAGGCGGGCGGCTCGCCGCGGTGGTGCGGTCCGGCGGCGGGCTTGGCCGGGCGGAAGTCTTTACGAAACGGGGCGGCGTGGTGTCGTCGCGCACCGTCTTCGATGCCGGCACCCCCTATGTTGCGGGCTTCGAGCCCAGGCAGGAGTTCGTGTTTTGAGCGCCCGACGGGTCCGATTTGCCGCTCTTTCCGCCGCCGCGGCGCTGGCGCTCGCCCTGCCCCAGGCGGCGGCCGGCGACACGCTGCTGGAGGCGATGGCCAAGGCCTATGCCGCGAACCCGCAACTCGAAGCGGAGCGCGCGCGCCTGCGCGCAACGGACGAGGGCGTGCCGCAGGCGCTGTCCGGCTGGCGGCCGACGGTGACGGCGCGCGGCAGCGCCGGTTTCGGACACTATGACACCAAGACTCCGGCCGGGCGCCCGGACATTTCCGAGAAACGCCGTCCCGCAACCCTGGAACTCGAGGCGAGGCAGCCGCTTTACAAGGGGCAGCAGACCGCCGCCCGGTTGCAGGGAGCGAAACATCGCGTCTCCGCCCAGCGGGCGCGGCTCACCTCCGTCGAGCAGGCCGTTTTCCTCAGCACCGGCATTGCGTTCATGGACGTGGTGCGCGATCAGGCCGTGGTGGAGCTGACGGTCAACAACGTCAACGTGCTGCGCCGCCGCCTTCAGGCGGCGCGCGACCAGTTCGAGGTTGGCGAGGTCACGCGCACCGATGTCGCGCAGGCGGAAGCTCGCCTGGCGCGCGCCATCGCGGAGCGCGCGGGTGCAGCGGGCCAACTGGAGGCGTCGCGGGCCGGTTACCAGCGTGTGGTCGGCGACCTCCCGGAACGGCTGGAGGAGCCGCCCATGCTGGCGGGCATTCCCGAGGCGAAGGAAGAGGCTGTTGAAGCCGCGGCGCAGGATAATCCGGACGTGGTGGCCGCTTCGTACGAACAGCGCGCGGCGCTTGAGGATGTGGAGGCGATCCGCAGCGAATTGCTGCCGACGGTCAACCTTGTCGGCAGTGTCACGCATCGAAGAGATGCCGGGGGGCGGGACAACAGGAACAACGACGCCGTCATATCGGCCGTGGTGTCGGTGCCCCTCTATGAAGCCGGAAGCGTCGCGTCGCGCCGCCGAGCGGCCATTGAAACCGCCTCGCGCCTGCGGGCCGCAACCGAAAACCACCGCCGCATCGCCGTCGAGCAGGCGGTCAGGGCATGGGAGAACCTCGCCTCGGCCCGCGCACGGCTGGAGTCGCTGTCCACCGAGGTCCGGGCCTCGGAGATCGCGCTGGACGGCCTGCAGCAGGAAGCCGAGGTCGGCACCCGCACCCTGCTCGACGTTCTGGACGCGGAGCAGGACCTTCTGGACGCCCGCGTGAATGTCGTGCGCACGAAGCGCTCGGAAGCGGTCGCGAGCTACCAGTTGGCTGCGGCGATGGGCCGCCTGACCGCCGAGGTCCAGCAGGTGCCCGTGTCGCCTTACGATTTCCGCGCGAACTATGACCGTGTCCGCACTCTCCGGTGGGACCCGGGCGCGATATTCAGCGGGAGCCGGGAAAAATGACCGATCCTGCCGGCGGCGCCGGACGCGGCGAGGACGAGCGGACCATGGAGGAAATCATGGCATCCATCGGCAAGGCCGTCTCCGACGAAACGCAAAACGCAGGCTCCGCACAGCGGGACCCGGACGACGACATTCTCGAACTCACGGACGAGGTGCCGCCGGAAGGCGGCGCGGAAGCGGGCGCCGGAGACGAGGAACTGGTTTCGACCTCCGCGGCGGCCGCTTCGGCAGAGGCGTTCGCCGGTCTGGCGCAGGCGGTCGAAGAGGACGAAACCGCCGCGAGGCGGCTGCCCGTCAGCGAAGGCGGCGAGACCATAGAGGATATGGTCCGCGCCATGCTGAAGCCGATGCTCAACGAATGGCTGGACAGGCATCTGCCCGACATCGTGGAGCGTCTGGTCGAAGAGGAGATTCAACGCCTGTCGCGGTCCGGCAGGCGCTGACGGGCCTTTTCCCCATCCGATAGAGCGGATTCCGCATGCTGGAGAAGACCTACCGTTCGGACGCGGTGGAAGCGCCGCGCTATGACGCCTGGGAACGCGCCGGCGCCTTTGCCGCGGGCGTGAGGGCGGACGCCCGGCCCTACACGATCATGATGCCGCCGCCGAATGTCACCGGCAGCCTGCATATGGGCCACGGCCTGACCTTCACGCTGCAGGACATCCTGATCCGCTACCAGCGCATGAGAGGCCGGGACGCGCTCTGGCAGCCCGGCACGGACCATGCCGGAATCGCGACGCAAATGGTGGTGGAACGCCAGCTCGACGAGGAAGGCCTCAAGCGGACCGATCTCGGACGCGGGAAGTTCCTGGACCGGGTCTGGGAGTGGAAGGCGGAATCGGGCGGGCAGATCACCCGCCAGCTGCGTTCGCTCGGCGCGTCAGCCGACTGGGCGCGCGAGCGTTTCACCATGGATGAGGGCCTGTCGAAAGCGGTCATCAGGGTCTTCGTGCAGCTTTACCGCGAAGGCCTGATCTACAAGGACCAACGGCTGGTGAACTGGGACCCGGCGCTGGAGACCGCGATCTCGGACCTGGAGGTGCAGCAGACCGAGACCGACGGCCATCTCTGGTATATCCGCTATCCCGTCGAAGGCCGCGAAGGCGAGAGCCTGACCGTCGCCACGACGCGGCCCGAGACGATGCTGGGCGATACGGGCGTGGCGGTGCATCCGGACGACCTGCGCTACCGCCACCTGGTCGGCGGCCATTGCATCCTGCCGCTGGTGGGCCGGCGCATTCCCATCGTGGCCGACGCCCATGCCGACCCGGAACAGGGCTCCGGCGCGGTCAAGATCACGCCGGCGCACGACTTCAACGACTTCGAGGTCGGGCGGCGGCACGGGCTGGAGACCGTCAACATCTTCGACCGGACCGCGCATCTGAACGACGCGGTGCCGGAGGCCTATCGCGGCCTGGAGCGGTTTACCGCGCGCGAGCGGGTGGTCGCCGATCTGGAAACGGCGGGCGTCCTGGAGCGCGTCGAGCGCCACCGCCACACGGTCCCCTATGGCGACCGCGGCGGCGTGCCCATCGAGCCGTACCTGACGGAACAGTGGTATGCCGACGCCGCGACCCTGGCGAAACCGGCGATCGAGGCGGTCGAGACCGGGCGCACGCGCTTCGTGCCGGAAAACTGGGCCAAGACCTATTTCGAGTGGATGCGCAACATCCAGCCCTGGTGCATCTCGCGCCAGCTCTGGTGGGGGCACCGGATTCCGGCCTGGTACGGTCCCGAGGGCTCGGTGTTCGTGGCGGAGACCGAGGCCGGGGCGAGGGCCGAGGCCGAGGCGCGTTTCGGGCCGGACGTGGAACTGCTGCAGGACCCGGATGTGCTCGACACCTGGTTCTCCTCCGCGCTCTGGCCGTTCTCGACGCTGGGCTGGCCCGAAGCCGTGCCGGAACTCAAGCGCTACTATCCCGGCGACGTTCTGGTGACGGGCTTCGACATCATCTTCTTCTGGGTCGCCCGGATGATGATGATGGGCCTGCACTTCATGGGCGATGTGCCGTTCCGCACCGTCTATATCCATGCGCTCGTGCGCGACCAGCACGGCGCCAAGATGTCCAAGTCCAAGGGCAACATCATCGACCCGCTGGACATGTGCGCGAGCTACGGGGCCGATGCGCTGCGGTTCACGCTGGCCGCGCTCGCCGCGCCCGGCCGCGACATCAAGCTCTCCGAAAGCCGGGTCGCAGGCTACCGCAACTTCACCACCAAGCTCTGGAACGCCGCGCGCTTCTGCGAGATGAACGGCTGCGCCCCCCGGCCCGGATTCGATCCCGCCGGCGTCGAGCAGACGCTGAACCGCTGGATCGTCGCCCGGACCGTCGAGACGCGCCGGCAGGTGGAGGCGGCGATGGACGCCTACCGCTTCAACGAGGTGGCGGACGTGCTCTACCGCTTCGTCTGGGGCGAGTTCTGCGACTGGTTCATCGAGTTCGCCAAGCCGGTTTTCGCCGAGGGCGGCGAGGCCGCGGAAGAGACCCGCGCCGCCGCCGCCTGGGTGCTGGACCGCGTCCTGCGGATGCTGCATCCGCTGATGCCGTTCGTGACCGAGGAGTTGAACGAGGCGCTCGGGCTGGTGGAAGGCGGGCTGATCGGCGCGGCCTGGCCCGATGACGAAGCGGGCGAGCCGCCGGGCGAGATCGGCTGGACCATCCAGCTGATCTCCGAGGTCCGCCGCGTGCGGTCCGAGCTCAATGTCCCGGCGGGCGCGAAGATCGACGCCGCGCTTGTCGGCGCCGACGGGGAGACCGCCGCCCGCGCTGCGCGCAACGCGCCGCAGATACTCCGGCTGGCGCGGCTGGAAAGCCTGTCGGATGGCCCGGCGCCGGAGGGTTCGGTCGAGGTGGCCCTGCCGGGCGCAACGGTGGCGCTGAAGCTCGCCGAGGTGATCGACTTCGACAAGGAGCGCGAACGGCTGGACCGCGAGGTTGCGAAGATCGATGCGCGGATCTCCGGCATCGACGGCAAGCTCGGCAATGAGCGGTTCCTCTCCCGCGCGCCGGCCGAAGTGGTCGAGGACCAGCGGGAGCAGCGCAGCGAACTCGCCGGCCAGCGCGCGGCGCTGGAAGGGGCGCTCGCCCGGCTGGGCTGAGGGCGTATGGCGATTCATCTCACCGACATTTGGCCGATACGGGAGCCGGCTCTCTACAAGCTGCACTTCGCCCGCTACAACGGATTCGAGCAACCGCTCGACGTTTTCGTTCGCAGCCGGGAAGAATGGCAAGGATGGCAGGAGTGGCGACCTGACAGAGACGAGTTCAACCGCCGGTATATCTTCTCTGTGATCGATTTCTATCGGGAGCCTAAAATCTGGTTGTTCGGCGGCGTGTGGGAAGTCATGGAGCGGTGGCCGGACAAATACGTCGTAATCCTGACCGAACAGGGTCGCGACTTTATCGGGCGCCTCAAACTGCATTCTCCTTACCGCCAACGGGGAACTCGTGTGAAATTTGAGAAACGGCTACACGAGTTTACAGTCAGCGAAATTTTGAGGGAGGAGTATTCCGGGATCGATTTTCCGGGGTCATGACTGGATCGACATCGGTTTCGGCGAACTGGAATCGCTGATCCGCGGCGACCGGCCCGATTGGCGCGGTGCTTTGGAGAACGCAAAGGGCGTTTATCTGATTACCGACGCGGGAACGGGGCGGCTGTATGTAGGGGCTGCTTACGGCGATGGGGGCATCTGGTCTCGTTGGCGGGACTACAGCGCGACCGGACATGGCAACAATGCCGACCTGAAGAAATTGCTCAAGGACCGCAGTCTGGACTATTGCCGGAAGCATTTCCGGTTTTCGCTTCTGGAGAGCAATACCGCCCGTATTGCCAACGCCATGATTGTCGAACGCGAAACGCACTGGAAGCGGGTTTTGCAATCGCGTGGGGAATTCGGCTTCAACAGGAATTGAGCCTGCAGGCCTCGCACATCTGTGCCCGCCGGTTTCGCGTTGCACGCGGCCCCTCCCGTCGCGCTCCTTTCGTCACCTCGCCCGGCTCGCCTGAGGGCTATCCCTCTTTCCGGAACGGCGTGAAGTCGGCGAGGAACTCGATTTCGTCGCCGACAGCGTCGCGCTCGCGCTCCAGATAGTCCGCGACCGCGCGGCGGAAATTGCGGTCGGCGATCCAGTGCGCGCTGTAGGTCTCGACGGGGACATAGCCGCGCTGGATCTTGTGCTGGCCCTGCGCGCCGGCTTCGACCCGCTGGAGGCCCTCGCGGATCGCGTAGTCGATGGCCTGGTAGTAGCAGGCCTCGAAATGCAGGAAGCGGAAGCGCGTGTCGCAGCCCCAATTGCGCCCGTAGAGCGCGTCCGCGCCGCGCATGTTGAGCGCGCCGCAGACGATTCTGCCTTCGCGCCGGCCGACGATCAGCACCGTGTTGTCCGCCATGGTCTCGTGCAGGCGGAAGAAGAAGTCGCGCGTGAGGTAGGCGCCGCCCCATTTCCGGTCCACCGTGTTGCGGTAGAAGCGGAAGAAGGTGTCCCAGTGCTCCTCCCTGAGGTCGCCGCCGGTGAGCGCCTCGAAGGTGAGGCCCCATTCCTCCAGCGTGCGGCGTTCCTTGCGGATGGTCTTGCGCTTGCGCGAGTTCAGCGCGGCCAGGAAATCGTCGAAGGTGCCGTAGCCGTCATTGTGCCAGTGATATTGCTGGCCGAGCCGTTTCAGGAAACCGAACTCGCCCAGATAGTCCCACTCTTCCTTCGGCAGGAAGTTGACATGCACCGACGACACGCCGGCCCGCCTGCCGATTTCGACCATCGCCGATGCGAGCGCCGCCCGGGCCTGTTCCGCGAAATCGCCCGGCCGCACCAGAAGGCGCGGGCCCGGCACCGGCGAGAAGGGCACGCCGCAAAGCAGCTTGGGATAGTAGCGCCCGCCCGCGCGCTCATAGGCATGCGCCCAGCCATGGTCGAAGACATATTCCCCGTAGCTGTCGCCGCGCATGTAGAAGGGGGCGACGCCGGACACGCGGCCCGCTTCGTCCTCGACCACCAGATGCTGCGGCAGCCAGCCGGTATCGGCCCCGACGGCGCCGCCGTCTTCCAGCGCCTTCAGGAAGGCATGGGAAACGAAGGGGTTCCCGTCCCCGGCGCAGGCGTCCCAATCTGCAGCGGGGACCGCGTCGATGGCCGGCGCGATCCGGACGGAGATCGGTTCCTTGCCGTCGGGCACAGGCGGCTCAGTCGATCTCGAACACGGCATCGACCTCGACCGCGAAGCCCATCGGCAGGGACGGCGCGCCCACGGCGAAGCGGGCATGGCGGCCCTTCTCGCCGAATATCTCGACGATGAGGTCCGAGGCGCCGTTCACGACCTGGGGATGCTGGACGAAACCCGGCGTGCAGTTGACGAAGCCGCCGAGCTTGACGACCCGCGCCACCCGGTCGAGGTCGCCCCCGCAGCCGGCCTTCGCCTGAGCGATGAGGTTGAGCGCGCAGGCCCTCGCGGCGGCCACGCCCTCGTCGAGGCCGAGATCCTCCCCGAGGCGGCCCTTGTGGATGCCCTGGTTGTTGCCGGAAACCTGCCCCGCCACGAACAGCAGCTTGCCGCTCCTGACCCAGGGCACGTAGTTGGCGGCGGGCGCGGGCGCTTCGGGCAGCTCTATGCCGAGCTCGGCGAGGCGGGCGTCGATCTTTCCGGCCATGAAGGGGTCTCCGCTTGGGGTCAGGGGGTCAGGAGGCCGGCCGCGGGTCGATGGCCGGCAGGGAGCCGACCGCCTGCTCGATGGCGCGGCCCGCGGCGATCGCCATGTCTTCCCGCCTGACCGGCGCAACGATCTGCAGACCGACCGGCATGCCGTCGGGAGAGAGGCCGGCGGGGATCGCGAGAATCGGGCAGGAGGTCAGCACCGTGCCCCAGCATTGCTGGAACCAGGGCGGCGGCGCCTCGGACCATTCGTCCACCCGCGCGCCGCGCTCCTCGACCGAAAAGGCCGTGCAGCAGACCGTCGGCATGACGATGACATCGACCTGCTCGAAGGCGTTGGACAGGCGCTGGAAGACAGCGGCGCGCTCGCGCTCGGCCCAGATGAAATCCTCGGCGGTGAGCCTGTTGGCATAGTCGAGCAGCAGCCCCAGCACGCGCTCCAGCCTGTCGCGGTTTTCGGCGATGAAGTCGGCGCGCTCGATCAGCGTGTTGTGCCCGATCATCACCGAAAACAGCCGGGCCATGTCGCCGAAATCCAGCGCAAGCGGTTCGACCGGAATGTCCAGCCTGGCGAGCGCGCCTTCCACCACGGCGGCGACATCGGGCTCGACGCCGCCGAGGCCGATATCGGCGACATAGCCGATGCGGGCGGGCCGCTTGCCCTCGGCCCGGAAGGAACCGTCATGGTCCGGCAGGCTCAGCGGGTCGCTCGGCAGGTAGCCGGCCATCGCATCCATGAACAGCGCGATGTCGCCCACGCTGCGCGCCATCGGGCCCTGCACCGACATCGGGTTGAAGCAGCGGTGGGAATGGGTGCGCGGCACCCGCCCGGGGCTCGGGCGCAGGCCGCACACGCCCGCGAACGCCGCCGGTATGCGCAGGCTGCCGCCTATGTCGGAGCCATGGGCGAGCGGCACTTCGCCCGCCGCCAGCGCCGCCGAGGCGCCGCCCGACGAGCCGCCCGGCGTCGTCCCGAGGTTCCAGGGGTTGCGCGTGTGGCCGAAGACCCGGTTCGTCGTCACCGGCATCATGCCCATTTCCGGCGAGCTCGACTTGGCCACGACAATGCCGCCGCGCGCCTCCAGCCGGGTCACCAGCGGGTCGGACTTGGCCGCGACATTGTCGGCGTAGAGCGGGCAGCCATAGGTCGTCCGCATGCCTTCGACGTCGATCAGGTCCTTGATGGCGATGGGCAGGCCGGCGAGCAGCCCCCGCTCCCCGGGCGGGATGTCCTGAAGCCGCCTCGCGTCTTCCCGCGCGCGCTCGAAACGGTGCAGCGGCAGCGCATTCACCGCCCCGTCCACGGCCTCGATCCGGGCGATGGACGCGTCCACCAGCTCCAGCGGCGACACTTCGCCCGCCTTGAGCCGGCCAACCGCTTCCTCCGCAGACAACTCCCAGAGCTCGGCCATAAGACTCTCCCCTCGCAACAGGGCTACTATAGCCCGAAAGCGGGAGCGGGGAACGTGGCAGGCAGGCGCGAGGACGCCCGGTTCGTAACGGGACGGGGCCGCTATCTGGACGATATCGAGGTGCCGGGCGCGCTCTGGGCGGCGTTCGTCCGCAGCCCGCACGCCCATGCCCGAATCCGGGCGGTCGAGGGCAACGGCGCGCAGGTGTTCACCGCGGCGGACATTGCCGGCCTCGGGGGGCTGCGGCCCTACCAGCCCGCCAACATGCAGACGGGCGAGCCGTTCGACTGCGAGGCGCAGCCGCTATTGGCGCGCGATACCGCCCATTATGCGGGCCAGCCGGTCGCCTTCGTCACCGGGGCCACGCCGGACGAGGCCCAGGACGCGGCGGACCGGGTGCGGGTCGTCTATGAGGCGCTGGATCCGGAGCCGGAAAAGGCCTGCCTCGACTGGCGGACGGGCGACGGCGAGGCCGTGGAAGCAGCATTCTCCCGCGCCGCCCACCGGGTCGGGATCGCGCTTCTGAACCACCGCGTGGTCATCAACCCGATGGAGCCGCGGGGCGCGGCCGGCTCCTACGACCCGGAGGAAGGCCGCTATATGCTGCGGCTTTCCAGCCAGAACCTGCATGTCAACCGCGACCATGTGGCGGCGTGCCTGGGCGTCGAGCCCGGGCGGGTGCGCTTCATCGCGGAGGATGTGGGCGGCGGCTTCGGCGTCAAGAATTTCAACTATCCGGAATATCCGCTGCTGCTCTGGGCGGCCCGGCGGCTGGGCCGTCCCGTGCGCTGGACGGCCACGCGCTCCGAAACCTTCCTGACCGACCACCAGTGCCGGGGCCAGCGCGCTGAAGCCGAACTCGCGCTCGACGGCGAAGGGCGCTTTCTTGCGCTCAGGATAGCGAGCAAAGCGAATGCGGGCGCCTGGTTCGGCAATGTCGCGGGCGGCGTCCAGACCGGGCAATTCGTCCATCTCGCCGGCTCGGTCTATGCCATTCCGGCAGTCGCGCTGCATATCCGCGCCGTGCTCACCAATACGCCGCCCGAGGGCGTGACGCGCGGCCCCGGATTCGCCGAAATGGTGAACATTCTCGAACGCCTGATCGACAAGGCGGCGGCGGAAACCGGCACTGGCCGGGAGGAGCTCAGGCGTCGAAATCTCGTGTCCGGCCTGCCGATGACGAATGCGCTCGGCTTCACCGTGGACAGCGGCGCCTTCCGCGAGGGCTTTGCGCTTGCCGAGCGAAGCGCCGGGGGCTTCGCGGAGCGCCGGCGCGGGAGCGAGGCGGCGGGCCTGCTTCGCGGGCTCGGCTTCGCCTGCCACATCAAGGCGACCGGCGGCTACCCGGAGGAGAATGTCGAACTGCGTTTCCACGGCGACGGCCGTGTGGACCTCGTCACCGGCACGCAGCATATCGGCCAGGGGCACGAGACCACCTTCCCGGAAATCGTGGCCCGCTGCCTCGACCTGCCGAGCGGCTGCATCCGCCTCGTCCAGGGCGACACGGACGAGATCGCCATGGGAGGCGGCCACGGCTCCTCGCGCGCGACCTACATGGCCGGCACGGCGATCTTCCGCGCGAGCGGGATCGTCATCGAGAAGGGACGGACGCTGGCGGCGGACCGGCTGGAGGCGGCGGAGGCGGATATCGAATACGAAGCCGGCGCGTTCCGCGTTGCCGGCACCGACCGGGCGGTCGGCCTGTTCGAACTCGCGGATGAGGGCGCGCTCGACACCTATTACCACTGGGCGCGGGAGTGGATGACCTTCCCGAACGGCACCCATCTGGCGGAAGTCGAGATCGACCCGGAGACGGGGGCCGTGCGCCTGGTGCGCTACGCGGCCTTCGACGATTACGGCGAGCATATCGACGACGCCATCGTCGCCGGCCAGGTGCATGGCGCCATCGCGCAGGGCGTCGGCCAGGCCCTGCTGGAGGAGGCGGTGTTCGAGCCGGAAACGGGCCAGCCGTTGACCGGCTCCTTCATGGACTACGCCATGCCGCGCGCCGACGACCTGCCGTCCTTCGATGTCGCGTTCACGCCGACGCGCTGCACGACCAATCCGCTGGGCGTAAAGGGCTGCGGAGAGGCAGGCGCCATCGCCGGATACCCCGCCGTCACCAACGCCATTCTCGATGCGCTGGCGCCGCTCGGCGTCACGCGCTTCGAGGGGGCGGCCAGCCCGTTCCGCATCTGGCGCGCGATCCGGGAAGCGGCGGAGCGGCGCTGAAACCGGGGGTCGCGCGCGGGCCGCTTCGACGCCTGCCCGGCAGGCCCTTTGGCGATTCCGCCTGTTCCGGCAACCGCGATTCGCCTATTCTGTGGACGGAGAGCGACGCTCCCGCCAACCCGTTGGAGAAAACCGGAAAATGCTGGACGCGATACCTTTGTTGAGTCCGTTTTCGGTGTTCGTGCTCATCGTGCTGGTCTTCGCCGTGGCGCTCGTCTTCATGGGCGTGAAGACGGTTCCGCAGGGCTTCGAGTTCACGGTGGAGCGGTTCGGGCGCTACACGCGCACGCTGGCGCCCGGGCTGCATCTGATCGTTCCCCTCGTGGACCGCATCGGCCAGCGCCAGAACGTGATGGAGCAGGTGACCGACGTGCCGTCGCAGGAGATCATCACCCGCGACAATGCGATGGTGACCGTGGACGGCGTCGTGTTCTTCCAGATTCTGGACGCGGTGAAGGCGTCCTACGAAGTGCGCCGCCTCGAAATCTCGATCCTCAACCTGACCATGACCAATATCCGGACGGTCATGGGCTCCATGGACCTCGACGAGCTGCTGTCGCAGCGCGACAAGATCAACGCCGAGCTGCTGAAGGTGGTGGACGAGGCGACCGCGCCCTGGGGCGTCAAGATCACGCGCATCGAGATCAAGGACATCACGCCGCCCGCTCAACTGGTGGACGCCATGGCGCGCCAGATGAAGGCCGAGCGGGAGAAGCGCGCGGTCATCCTGGAGGCCGAGGGTGTCCGGCAGGCGGAAATCCTGCGCGCCGAAGGGCAGAAGCAGGCGGCGATTCTCGATGCCGAAGGCCGGCGCGAAGCGGCGTTCCGGGACGCCGAAGCGCGCGAACGCGAGGCCGAGGCGGAAGCGCGCGCCACCGAAATGGTCTCGAAGGCCATCGGCGAGGGCAATGTCCAGGCGATCAACTATTTCGTCGCGCAGAAATACGTCACGGCGCTTGAGGGCATTGCCAGCGCCCGCAACCAGAAGGTCGTGCTGATGCCGCTCGAGGCCTCCGGCGTGATCGGAGCGCTTGCGGGCCTGACCGAGATCGCGAGGGAAGCCTTCGGCAAGGACGGGGAGTCGGACCCGCCCGCCCCGCGCCGGGGACGCTCGGTGCCGCCTTCCGGCTCCGGCGCCTGAGGCCGGGCCGATGGAAGGGTTCTCGCCTGAAGATATTTCCTACTGGCACTGGCTGGCGCTTGGCGTCCTCCTGATGCTGGTGGAGATCCTCGTCCCGGGCGTCGTCTTTCTCTGGCTCGGGATCGCCGGGGTCCTGACCGGCCTGCTGCTTGCCGCCGTTCCGGACCTGGACTGGCAGATTCAACTGGTCGTCTTCGCCGTCCTGTCGGTGGCGTCGATCTTCCTGGGGCGGCGCTTCGTCGCCTTCAGGCAGGGGCCGACCGACCATCCGACCCTGAACCGGCGCGGCCGCAGCATGGTCGGCACCCGCGCCACGCTGCGCGATGCGACCGTCAGCGGCCGCGGCCGGGTGCGGATCGGGGACACGATGTGGGCGCTCCGCCTGGCGTCACCCGAGGACGATCTGCCGGCGGATACCGAAGTGATCGTCGTGGAAGTCGACGGCGTGACACTGGTCGTCCGCGAAGTCCTCGAAGAAGAGGCCGAAGAGGAGGCCGCTGAAGAGAATTAGGGCGGACTCCTTTCGGGCTGAAATAGGGGCCGACCGCATTCCCTTTCGTCGTCCCGGACGCCCGACGGGCGAGCCGGGGGCCTCGACACCATAGCACCCGCCGTTGCAAGGCTCCGGCTCGCGGGCCAAGGCGACGATAGAGCCTCCATATCCCGGCCTTGCATTCGAGCCTTGCAAACTGAAACGGGCAATGAAGCCGCATCTCGATTCCAAATTTTTTGGAAATAATTCTGCGATGGGGGATTGACCTCACAGAATCTGTGTTATTATGGATAGCAGGAGGAGGGAGGCGGCCTCCGCGGGGCCGCTTCGTTTCGCCGTTCGCGCCGGCGCGAAAAAACCCCTGAGAAACGCACGGGAGAGGTGCGCCCTGCGTCTCGCGCGCGCAATCAGGCGCGCGAACCGCGCCGCCGCTATACGCGCGCCGGCACGCGCGGGCGCGGGCGCGCAGGATACGCGCGAATCAGGGTCCCGCCGCTCCGGCGACCGAACGGCGGGAAGAACGGAACGAAGTGGAACGAAACGGGATGAGTGAACAACATGCGGGACGCAGATGGATACGGCTTCAGGGAGACCGGCAGGACGCGCGGACCCTCCTCTCCCGCCTGCGGGCTGCCGCATGCGCACATCTCGTCCCGGCTCGCATCCGGTACGCCCGCCGGCCCCACCTGTCGCCCCGGCCTCCCCTTTGTCACCCCGGACTTGATCCGGGGTCCAGCCGCGACTTTCCCGACCGCTGCCATCGCTGGAGGGCGGGCGCGACGGCCGGATCCGGCGCACCGGCCGTGCTGGACCCCGGCTCGGGGGCCGGGGTGACAAAGGGGGGCGCAGAGTGACGATTGCGGGCCATGCGATGCGACGCCAACGCCGGAGATGTGTGCATGCGGCAGGCTCGGGGGCGGAGGCGGAGCCCATGCCCGAACGGGACAGAGGATATGCGCCCTGCGCATGCAGAACATGACATTCCATGACATATCGCAGAGGGCCCGCCGGGCCCGCATGACAAAACATGACATTCCATGACATGTTCGATGAATGTTCCCGTTCCGGCGGCGGACGCGAGGCCGGATTGCAAGTGGCGGCCGCCTGCCGGGGCGGCGATCTGCGGCCCGGACCGGAATACGGGTCAGCCCGGCGGTCCGAGCCGGCGCACCCGGAGCGCCAGAATGGCGGCCTCCGCGCCATAGCCCGCCATCCAGGCGGCAAGGCCGATGACGGCGCCGTTGCCGCCGGACAGCAGCAGCCCGGCAGCGGCGACGAGCGCCGCGGCGGCCACGCGGGCGACACCCGATACGGCAAGCGCACCCGTGACCCTTGCGCCCGCCAGAAGGCCGCGAAAGACCGCCGACAGGCCCCAGAAAGCGGCCATTGCGAACGCAATCTGCATGGCGGGGGCGCAATAGGCTTCGAGCACCGGTTCGAGGCCCATGGCTTCGGAAAGCACCAGGCGGTCGAGCGGCGTGTGAAACAGGAGCACGGCGACGGCCCCGAAGAACAGCATCTGCTGCCCGGCGAATCTGAGGATCACCCGCCGGTCGCCGGCCCGGCGCACGAGCGTCTGGGCGCTCTGCACCAGATTTCGCAGCGGGCTGAGCATCAGGCCCGCCAGGCCGTACACGATTGCGAAGGCGGCGAGCGCCAGGTCGGGATCGGGAAGGCGGCCGAGAAACACGCTGATGGCGAAGACCATGCCCATCTCCGCCGAGGAGTTCAGCATGAGCGGCCAGGAAAACCGCCATTGCGCCCTGACGCTCGGCGGCCGTTCGCCGTGCTCGGGCAGGCCGGCATAGATGCGCCGGGCGAAGAAGACGGCGACAACCGTCTCGCAGAACATGGCGAAGACCAGCGCGCCGGCGCCGACCGCGGCGCCTTCCAGCACGAGCGGCAGCACGACAAGCGAGCCCGCGAGCGAGCCCAGCCGCGCGACGGTCGCCCAGGTGATGAAGATCGTTTTCTGGCCGATCATCAGCAGGCCGAAGGCGATCGACCGGCAAATCAGGACCGGCGCGCTCAACGACAGCAGGAAGGTTGCCGTCTTGGCCTCGGCGACCGCGGCGTCGCTGATGCCGAACAATATCCGGAATGCGAGGTCGCCGAGCGGCGTGAAGGCCAGCAATTGCGCCACGGCCCAGGGAATCGCGACGATGACGACCATGAACCGCAACAGGTGGCCGAGCGCCCGGCGGGTGCGCATGTAGGAAAGCGTCAGGAGGGAGCAGACCTCGGTGCCGCTGGCGATGGAGTAGTAGAGCGTGAAGGCGCTGTGGAAGGCCGCGAGCACGATGCTGCTGTCATCCATTCGCGCTAGGAACGCATTGATGACCGACTTCGAGATCATGTTGAGTTCGGTCATGAAAATGAGCGGGATGAAAAACCGGTAGCAGGTCCCCAGATCGATCCCCGCTTTGGCCGCCCCGCTCATGCGGCCATTAGACAGGGGGGATGCAAGCTTGCAAACTCCGCTCCCTTCCCTGTCTGCCGGAGGCGGCCTGCATGATCGTTGAGCGAATCGAAGCGATACCGATAGAAATTCCGCTGTCGCGGGTCTTTGGCGGCAGCACCTATGCGGTGCCCACCCGCTGCACGGTCGTCACCCGGCTGACGGTCAGGGACGGGCCGACTGCGGAAGTCTATAACGGCGACAACCGCTCCGAAGGACGCGAGGTCGCGCGGCTGGTGGAGGAGGTTCTGGCGCCGCTGGTGGTAGGCAGGGACCTGCGCGACTGGCGCCGGCACTATGACGGGATGTTCGCCCGCGTGCCCGGCGCAGCCATGGCTCCCAAACTGTTGCTGGAGGCGATTGCCTGCGTGGACAGCGCGGTCTGGGACGGCCTCGGGCGCATCTACGGCGTCAGCGTGGCGCGCCTGATGGGTGGCGCGTGCGAGTCGCTCCCGATCTTCTCCATCGGCGGCTACTACGAGGACGGCAAGACGCTGGACGATCTGGGCCGGGAAATGCGCCAGCTGCAGGATTGGGGCATGGCGGGCTGCAAGGTGAAGGTGGGCGGCCTTTCGCCCGAGGAAGATGCGGAGCGCGTGACGGCCTGCCGCGAGGGCGCGGGCCCGGACTTCATGCTGGCGGTGGACGCCAACCGAGGCTGGGACCAGCGCAGCGCCGAACGCTTTGCGCGGCTGGTGGAGCCGCTCGACATCGCCTGGTTCGAAGAGCCGTGCCACTGGTTCGACGACGTGTCGGCGATGGCGGCCCTGCGCAGCGCGACGTCCATTCCCGTCAATGCCGGCCAGAGCGAGATCACCGCGCACGGGGCGCGCCGGCTGGTGGAGGCGGGAGCCGTCGATATGGTCAATATCGACGCTTCGGAAGCGGGCGGGCCGACGGCGTGGCTGGATGCGGCCGCGGTCTGCCGGCTGCACGATGTGCGGATGACCCACCACGAGGAGCCGCAGATCGCGCTTCACCTGCTGGCCGGCGCCTCCAACAGCTTTGCTGTCGAGTGCTTTGCGGACCCGGAGCGTGACCCGATCTGGCCCGGCATGTGGCTCGACCCGCCGGAACTCCGCGGCGGCCGCCTGCATGTATCGGACCGGCCGGGCTTCGGCATCCGGCTCGACCCGGAAAAAGTCGAGGCCTACAGGATCGACCGATGACGAAGGGCTATGTCGAGACCGGCGGCAACCGCTTCTTCTACCGCTGGGAAGGGCCTGCCGACGGTCCGGTGGCGATGATGGCGCATGCGATGGGCACCAGCCACCGCATATGGGACCGGCAGGCGCCGGCGCTTTCCGTCCGCTACCGGCTGCTGCTCTACGACTGGCGCGGCCACGGCGCCAGCGATGCGCCCGAGGGGCCCTATTCGCTCGACGGTTTCGTCTCCGACGCCGTGGGCGTCATGGACGCGCTCGGGATCGACCGGGTGATCTGGATCGGCATTTCCACCGGCGGCATGATCGGACAGGGTGTGGCTATCGGCCATCCCGACCGTGTGCGCGCCGCCGCGCTCTGCAACACCATGGCCCGCGCGACGCCCTGGTACCGCCAGTGGGTCGTGGAGCGCCAGGCGGTGGTCCGGGCCTCGGGCATGGCGCCGGTCTGGGACATGACCCACAAGCTCTGGTTCTCCGACGCCTTTGCCGATGCCGCCGGGCCGGACTACGCCGCCGTCCGCGACATCTTCAACGCGACGGACATCACGGGCTATCTCGCCGGGACCTCGGCCGTGGCCGATCTCGACTACCTGGACCGGCTGGACCGGATCTCCTGCCCGGTGCTGGTGCTGGGCGCGGGCGACGACCCGGTGACGCCGCCGGCGCGGGCGGAGGAACTCCGGGATGGAATCGCCGGGGCCGAGCTCGTCATGCTGCCGGGGCTGCGCCACTTCTCGAATGTCGAGGCGCCGGAGGCCTTCAACGCGCCGCTGCTGTCCTTCCTCGACCGGGTCACCAGCCCGCCGCGTTGAACGCGACGCCCAGCGCCGAGCCGAGCGCGGTCACGGCCCCGGCGCGCGCGAGCGCGCGCCTTGAGAGGAGCTGGCGGCCGAACCGTGCGGCAAGGCCGGTCCATGCGCCGTCCACAGGCGGATTGACGAAGATGACGAAGGCGGCGAAGGAGGGGACCGCGCCGAGGATGAAGCCGATGCCATAGGAGCCTGTCCAGGCGAGCAGGCCGCCGTAAAGCGCCGGATAGATCATCATGGCGATGGAGGTGAAGGCCAGCACGCCGCCGGTGACGCCGCCGACCTGGCCTTCCGGCGCGAGCCGCGCGGTCTCCGCCAGCAGGATGCCGTGCCAGCTGAGCGCCGTCATGTTGAAGACGACGGCGACGGCGGTGATTTCCCAGAAGGTCCACTCGACGCCGTAGAGCGCCGTCGCGACCGCCGAGAGCCCGGCCACCAGCCCGATGCCGGCCATGATGATGCGCGGCGACACGGCGCCGCCGCCGAGCGCCCCCCACAGGATGCGCGCCCACACGGCGGAGAAGGATGCGATGGCGAAGGCGGAGCCTGCTTCCGCTTCGGAGTAGTCCAGCCCGTCTATGAGGAAGAGGATGAAGAAGCCGGAAAACAGCGCCTGCAGCCCGCCGAACGCGAAGGCGGCGAAGGACAGGTCCCGCAGCGGGCGGATGGCGAGCACCGTCTTCAGGGTTGCCGGAAGGTCGCCGAAAGCGATCTTCGTGTCGGGCCGGCGGTCGGCGTCGAAATAAGTCCGGACGGGCTCCAGAGAGACCATCACCGCGAAGACGACCAGGCAGGTCACGAACGAGGCGCCGTAAGGGCCGAGCCGGACCGATAGGCCGAGCGTGTCCGAATAGAAGGTGAGCGCCAGCAGGAAAGGCACCAGCAGGCCGCCGATGAGCGCGCCGACGGGCACGCCCGTCTGCTTGATCGAGAAGATCAGCGGCGCGAGCCTGAGCGGCGTCACCCGCGCCAGGATGTGCGAACTTGCGGGCGTCGAGACGGAGGCGGCGCCCAGCAGCAGGGCGCCGAGCGGGAACAGCCACAGCTGCGCCGACGCCGTCACCAGCAGGCTCGATCCCATCAGCAGCAGGGCCACCTGGCTCACCCGGAGCGGCCCGTAGCGCAGGATGAAGCCGCCGCAGCCGACCGCCGCAATGATCGCGGCCACATTCTGGAGGAAGAGGTAGAAGCCGAGCCAGGCCCGCGAGATGCCGAAGTCCTCGGCGATCTGGTCGGCCAGGATCGGCAGCGCGATCTGGCAGACATAGGAGAAGGCCTGCTGGACCAGCATGGCGACGGTCGCCGCCGCCATGATCGTGCGCGGACTGAAGCGCGCGAGGTCCATCAGCGTATGCGGATGTTGACCGTGGCGCGCATTCCCGGCCAGACGGTCTTCTCCACCGCCGGAATGTCGATGAATACCGGGATTTTGCGCGCTCCGCTGCGGCCGTTCGCCCCGTTTTCGTCGACGGTCGTGCGCCCGATCGCCCGCACGCGGCCCTCAAGCGTCTCGTCGGGCCAGGCATCGAAGTCGATGGCAACCGTCTGGCCGGGCTCTATATGGCGGATGTCGGACTCGTCTATATCGGCCTCGATCCAGACCCGGTCGGGCGCGTGGATAAGGAACACCGGGTCGCCGTCCTCGACATAGGCGCCCGGATTGACATGGACCTCGTCGATGACGGCGCGGACCGGCGCGCGGATATGCATGTCCTCCAGCCGGCGGCGCGCCTGCTCGACTTCGACGGCGGTCCTGTCGATGTCCCGATCGATGACCGCAAGCCGGGTACCGAACAGCCGTTCCCGCCCGGCGGTGCCGGCAAGCTCTGCGGCTTCCCGCAGGTTCATGGCGATCCGGGTCTGGATGTCCCGCAGCTTGCTCTCCATCTCCAGCAGTTCGTCGCGCGCCTCGTCGATCCGCCTTTGCGGCACCACATCGCGGCCGAGCCGCCTGTTCCGCCTGAGATTGTCCTCCGCGATCTGCTTGCGGCGCTCCAGCGTTGCCAGCTCGAGGCGCAGAAGCCGGACGGTCTCCTCGACGGTGGCGATCTTGTCGGCCAGCTCCGACTTGAAGAGCGCCAGTTCCGCCTCGACCTGGCCGCGCTGGGCCTTCTGCTTTTCCAGCTCCGCTTCGAGCGCGCGGAGGTCGAGCCCGGCGACGACATCGTCCATGTCCGCGAGCGGCGCGCCCTTCTCGACGACGTCGCCCTTCCGGACGCGGATCGCCGCGACGCGCGCATTGACGCTGGAGGAGAGCAGCGTGAAGTCCGCCGCAACCCGGGCGTCCGGCTCATAGACATTGTGCCACCAGTGGATCGCCTCGTTGACGCCCACGGCGATCACTGCCACCGGCAGGGCCAGCAGCAGGTAGGTGTAAGGCCTGCGGCGCTTCTTGAGGGGAACTTCGGCCATCGGAGACGATTTATTCTATGCTGCGCGGGTATCGCGCCGCCGGGAGCCTAGCACGGGCGGCGCATGAAGCGAGGGCGGCAGAGAGGCAACCGATGAACGACGGCGACTGGCGCCGGGCACCCTGGCCCGGCGGGGCGCGGATTGCGCTCTCCCTGGTGGTGAATGTCGAGGAAGGCGCGGAGGCCCGCATCGACGACGGCGACCCTTATCCCGAGCCCGTGGACGAGCTCGGCGCCAGCCCGAGGCGCGCGGTCCGCAATTACGGCAATGAAAGCAACTACGCCTACGGCATCAGGGCGGGCGCGCCCAGGGTGATGCGGCTGCTGGAAGAGCGCGGGCTGACGGCGACCTTCACCGCGGCGGCGGTGGCGCTGGAGCGCGCGCCGGAGCTCGCCGCGCGGATTGCGGCGGGCGGGCACGAGGTCTGCGCGCACGGGCACCGCTGGGTTCACCAGTTCCGCATGGAAGAGGCGCAGGAGCGCGCCTTCATCCGGGACGCCGCGGCCTCGATCGAGCGGACGACCGGCGCGCGGCCCCGGGGCTGGCTGTCCCGCTACCTGCTGACGCCGAACACGAGGCGGCTGCTGATCGAGGAAGGCTTCGCCTACCACATGGACGACTATTCGGACGACCTGCCCTTCTGGCACGAGGAGCCCGCGGGCCGGATCGCGGTCGTGCCCTATGCGCTCGACACCAACGACATGAAGATGTGGACCGACCCCGCCTACACGCCGGCGCACTGGTTCGACTACGCACGGGAGACGTTCGACCGGCTTTACCGGGAGGGCGCCGGGGGGGCGCCCAAAATGATGAGCCTCGGCGTGCATCTGCGGATCATCGGGCGCCCCGGACGCATCGGCTGGCTGGAGCGTTTCCTCGATCATGTGCAGGGGCACGAGGGCGTCTGGGTGGCGCTCAGGCGGGACATAGCGGACTGCCTGCCGTGAGCGGCCTGCTCGGCCGGCTCGATGTCGCGGCCATGCTCCGCGACTACCCGATGGGCCGGGCCTTTCTGGAAGGGCCGGCGGCGCTTTCCCGCGAGGCGCTGAGGGCGCTTCAGGAGCGCCGCTTCGCCCGCGTCATGGAGCGCGCCTGGCAGGTGCCGTTCTACCGCGGGCGCTGGACCGCGGCGGGCCTGGAGCCGGGCGACATTTCCGGCCTCGACGACCTGGCGCGGGTCCCCTCCTTCTCCAAGGACGACCTGATGGCGAGCGTGGCCGAGGCCCCGCCCTTCGGAACGTTCGACGGGCGCAATGCGGACAACTCCTTCGCCGTGTTCCACACGACTTCCGGCACGACCGGCGTGCCGCAGCCGCTCTTCTACGGGGCCGAAGATCGCGAAATCCAGAACCTGCTGCTGGCCCGCGCCTACCGCCTGATGGGCCTGCGCGACGACGATGTCGTCCACTCGGTTTACGGCTTCGGCACCGTCAATGGCGGCCATTACGTCCGCGAGGCGGTGACGCATTTCACCGACGCGCTGCTCGTTCCCGCCGGCACCGGGCGCGACATGCCGTCGGAGCAGCAGGTCGAGACCATGGCGCGGCTCGGCGCAACGGTGCTGGTCGGCTTCGGGGATTATGTCCGCCATCTTGCCGAAACCGCTGAGAAGAAGGGCCTGACGATTCCGCTGCGCCTGGTCCTCGGCCATTTCGGGCGCGGCGACCGGCAGGCGGTTTCCGACGCCTGGGGCGGGGCGGCGGTGTATGACTGGTACGGGGTCGGCGATACCGGCGTCATCGCCGCCGAAAGCCCCTCCCGGAACGGCCTGCACATCTTCGAGGATGCGCACCTCGTGGAAGCGCTCGACCCGGAAACCGGGCAGCCCGTCGAGGACGGCCACGCCGGCAATCTCTGCGCGACCGTGCTGTTCAAGACCGGCATTTACCCGATCGTCCGTTTCGACACCAAGGACCTGACGACGCTCTGTGCCCCGGCCCCGGACTCCGGCATCAATTTCCGCCGCATGTCGGGCTTCGAGGGCCGGTCTGACAATATGGTCAAGCTGCGCGGCATCAATGTCTATCCAACGGCCATCGGGGCGCTTCTCGCGGACCATGCGGCACTGACCGGGGAGTATGTCTGCCGCGTGTTCCGGGCCGGCGGGCGCGAGGAAATGGCGGTCACGGTGGAGGCGCGGGAGCCCGGCGAGAGCCTGGCGGAGGAGGTGGCCGAACGCCTGAAGCGGGGCCTTGGCGTGCAGGTCGAAGTCGAGCTCGCCCGGCCCGGCGGAACGGCCGCGCTCACGCAAATCCGCGAACGGCAGAAGCCCCTGAGACTGATCGACGAGCGGTGACCTTCGCCCTGCAGCCGGACGACGGCGCGGCCCGCGGCATCTACCGCGGCTGGTGGGTGGCGGCGGGCGGCTTCGTCATGGCGTTCTACGCCTGGGGTGTGGGATTTTACGGCCACGGCTTCTACATGGCCGTGCTGGGCGCCTCCACCGGCTGGCCGGCCTCTCTCCTCTCGAGCGTCGTGGCGGGGTTCTGGCTCGCGAATGTGGCCGCCAGCCTTGCAATGGGCCGGATTGCCGACCGGTTCGGCGCGCGGCCGACGGTGGTGTACGGCGCGCTGGCCATGGCGGCGGGCTGCTTTGCGCTGGCGGCGTTCGAGGCGGGTTTCTTCGGGGCGCGCTGGCAGCTCTTCGCGATCTTCGCGCTCATGGGCAGCGCCTATCCGGGCCTGGCGGCCATGGCGGTCAGCGCCGCGCTGGTGCCGTGGTTCAGGCGCCGGCTCGGCCTTGCCCTCGGCATTGCGCTGACCGGGGCGAGCGCCGGCGGCGCGGTCATGCCGCCGCTGATGGCGTGGCTTTCCGCCCGATACGGATTCGACGCCGCCATGACGGGCATCGGCGCGGCGCTCATCCTCTCGGTGCTGCCGGTCGCGCTCATCGTCGTCCGGCCGCCCGAAGGACGGGAAGCCGCGAGGGAATCGGGCGCGGCGCCCGCGCCGGCCGCGCGGGACAGGCCGTCGCCGGCGCGGTTTCTGGGCGACCTGCGGTTCTGGGTCATTGCATCGGCCTGCAGCCTTTCGCTCGGCGCACAGGTGGGGTTCCTGATGCACCAGATACCCCTGCTGCAAGGCCCTCTCGGACTTTCCGGCGCGGCCTATGCGGTCAGCATCGCGTCGGTGAGCGCGGCTCTGGGCCGGTTCGTGCTGGGAGCGCTGGTCGCCCGCGTCCCGCTCCCGGTTCTGGGCGCCGGCTGTTACCTGATCCAGGCTTTGGGGCTGCTGTTGCTGCTGGCCGGGGAGCCCCCCGCCCTGCTGTTCATCGCCTCGGCCGTCGCCGGCTTCGTCATCGGCTGCATCGTGATGCTGCCGCCGCTGCTGCTGGTGGACGGCTTCGGCCGGGAAGGCTACGGCACGGCCTACGGCCTCACGGCGGCCGGCATGTTCGTCATGGCAAGCCTCGCGACGGCCGCGACCGGGTGGCTCTTCGATGCGACCGGCGCCTATCTCTGGCCGCTGCTGGGCCTCGTCGGGCTGCATGTGCTGGCCGGCCTCCTGGTCCTGTGGCACGGTCGCCGTCAACGAAGCCGCGAGGCGGCGCCATGAGCACCGAGCTTTCCCTGTCCGAGCTGCGCGCGGGCTACGCCGCCGGACGTCTCGACCCCGCCGCGGTCACCGAGGCCTATCTCGACCGGATCGGGCGCGAGAACCCCCGGCTCAACGCCTATGTCGCCGTCACCGCCGGGGCCGCGCGCGAGGCGGCGGCGGCATCCGCGGCGCGCTGGCGTGTGGGCCGGCCGGCATCCGCCATCGACGGCGCGCCGATCGCGGTCAAGGACAATATCGACATGGCCGGCACCGTGACCGCGAACGGCCTGCCGGGCGGGACGCGCGCGGAGGCGGACGCGCCCGTCATCGCGCGGCTCCGGCAGGCGGGCGCGGTGCTGCTCGGCAAGACCAACCTGCATGAGGCGGCCTTCGGCACGACGACCTTCAACCCGCATTGGGGCATGACGCACAATCCGCACCGCGAGGGCTGGACAGCGGGCGGGTCGAGCGGCGGTTCGGGCGCGGCCGTGGCGGCCGGGCTGGCGGCCGCCGCGCTCGGCTCCGACACCATGGGCTCCGTGCGCCTGCCGGCGGCCTATTGCGGCTGCTTCGGCCTGAAGCCGACGCGGGGCGCGGTGCCGCTCGGCGGCGTCGCGCCGCTTGCGCCGAGCTTCGACCATGCGGGCCCGCTGGCGCGTACGGCCGACGACGCGCTGGCGCTGCTCGAGGTCATGGCGGCCCGGCGGGCGGCGCCGGAGGGGCGCTGGCATCCGGTCAGGCTCTCGGCGTTCGACGGATATCCGCTCGAGGCGGACGTCGAGGACGCCATGCCCGCGCTCGACCTGCCGGCGCTGGACTGGCCGGGCTACGAGCCTTCTGCGGCGCGCAAGGCGGGCCTGCTGGTCATAGAGGCGGAAGCCCATGCGGCGCTCGGCATGCCGGAGGGCGCCTCCGACGAGTTGCGCGGCCTCCTCCGCTACGGCGCGGCGCTGGCGCCCGAGCGGCTGGCGGCGGCGCGGGAGACGGTCGGGCGCATCCGGGAAAGCGCCGCCGAGCGCATCGGCGATGCCGTCATCATCGCGCCGGTCGCGCCTTGCGGCCCGTTCCCGCGCTCGCGCAAGCCGCCCGCCAACCAGGCCGACCTGCTGGCCTTCGCCAATCTCACCGGCCTGCCCGCGCTCGCCTTCCCCTGCGGCCGGATGGCGAACGGCATGCCCTTCGCGCTGCAGGCGGTCGCCGGCCCCGGCAGGGAGGCGGCGCTGGCCGCCGCGAGCCGGGAGTTCGGGCATGTCATGATATGTCATGTTTTGTCATGAGGCGCCGTGAGCCTCTCTCGCGATGTGTCATGAGATGTCATGATCCGCATGCGCAGGGTTCATATGCTGTAGCCGTTTCGGGCATGAGCCTCTCCGCTCTTTGACCTCCTCTCCCGCTTGCGGGGGAGGCCGGGAGGGGGGCCGCTTGCGCGCCAGCGGAAGCGGCGGGCGGAGCCCGGCAGAGGCCCGTCGCGCCGAGAGGCCCGCCCCCGGCCCCTCCCGCCCAGCGGGAGGGGAGAAGAACGGAGACGGCCCGAACTCCTCTCTTCCCGCCTGCAGGAAGGCCGGATAACCCCCGCCGCAAACCTCCTCTCCCGCTTGCGGGGGAGGCCGGGAGGGGGCCGCTTGCGCGCCAGCGGAAGCGGCGGGCGGAGCCCGGCAGAGGCCCGTCGCGCCGAGAGGCCCGCCCCCGGCCCCTCCCGCCCAGCGAGGGGAGAAGAACGGAGACGGCCCGAACTCCTCTCTTCCCGCCTGCAGGAAGGCCGGGCGAGCACCGCCGGAAAGCTCCTCTCCCGCTTGCGGGGGAGGTTGGGTGGGGGGCCGCTTTCGCGTCAGCGGAAGCGGCGGGGGCAAGCCTTTCCGCCGGCATTGCCGCCTTTCGTGACGTTCGCC
>JAJEIH010000013.1 GCA_022827685.1 Alphaproteobacteria bacterium | reverse complement strand
CCGGCCTGCCTTGCGGCGCCGGCGGCATTGCCGGAGACGGCATAGTGGCGGCAGAAGGCTTCCTGCCGGGTGGAAAGCGCGACGGCGGGGTCGATGATGGGCATGGCAACTCCTTCATTCGTCTTGCGTTCACTTGCCCTGCCGCCCCGGCACCGGAGCGACCCTGTTTCGCGCGTATCCCGCGCGCGCGCCTGCGCCGGCGGGGGCGGGCGTATCGCGGCGGCGCGGCTCGCGCGCCTGATTGCGCGCGCGAGACGCAGGACACACTTCGCCTGTCGGCTGAATCGGGGTCGTTCCGCACCGGGCCGGCACGGGCGGGAAGCGGCTCCGGATGCCTCTTCCCTCGGACCCATCATACCACTGTTTCTGAAAATGCAATCCCCAAACAGAGAAATATTACCTGAATTTCAGGAACTATTTGCCGTCAACGCCAGACAAGTGCCGGATTCCACGCTCGGGGGTGAGAACAGGCGGGGACCGGGGCGGCGGAGGGGGCGTCCGGCGCCCGGTCAACGCCCCATGGCCCGGCCGGACCGGCGCGGGTCGGCGCCGCCGCAGATCAGGCCGGTCTCGAGATTCGCGCTGATCGCGCAGACGCCGGCAACCAGATCGGAACGGACGCCGTGCCATTCCACATCGTGGCCCCGCCGGGCGAGATCGGCGCCGACCTCGGGCGCGATCCCCTCCTCGACGACCAGGCGCCCCGGCTTCGCCTCGTGGGGCTCGAAGGAGTTCGGGTGGCTGTGCGTCGAGAAGCGCGGCGCCTCGACCGCCGGCTGAATGTCCATGCCGAAGACCAGATGGTTCAACAGCACCTGCAGCATGCCCTGCGGCTGCGCGTCGCCGCCGGGCGCGCCGAACGGCATGGCCAGACGGCCCGGCGCCAGCGCGAGAGCCGGGTTCGGCGTCAGGCGCGGCCGCTTGCCGGGCGCAACGGCCGAGGCGTGCCCGGCCAGGGCGAAGGACTGCGAGCCCCGCGATGACGGGCAGAAGCCGAGGCCGGGAATGGCCGGCCCGTCGAAGGAGACGTCGCTCGGCGTGGCCGAAAAGACATTGCCGGCGCCGTCCACCGCGCAGGCATAGGAGGTGTCGGCCGCGGCAATCGAGGCCGAACGGTCCACGGGAGGAATGAAGCAGAGCCCTCCATATCCCTCGATGTCGCCGGGCGGCGGCATTCCGGGCCAGGCGCGGTCCGCGTCGATGTCCGTCCGGCGGCCGGCGGCATAGTCCTCCGAGAGCAGACGGTCCATGGGCACATCGATGACGTCCGGGTCGCCGAAGAACTTCTCGCGGTCGGCGAAGACCAGCTTGATCGCCTCGGCCAGCGTGTGGATGTAGCCGGCCGAGTTGTGCCCGAGGCCGGCGAGGTCGAACCCTTCCAGAAGCCGCAGCATCTGCAGCAGGGTCGGCCCCTGGCACCACGGACGGCAGCTATAGACCTGCACATCCCGGAACCCGATGCTGACCGGCGCTTCCACGGGCGTGCGGTAGCCGGCAAGGTCGGCGGCGGAGAGCAGGCCGCCGTTCTCTTCGTGATAGGCGGTGATTTTCTTCGCAATGTCGCCGACATAGAAGGCGTCGCGGGCCGCCCGGAGCCCGTCCCGGCGCCCGCCGGAGGCGGCCCCTTCCTCGTCCGCCATGTATTGCAGCGCGGCGGCGAGGTCGGCCTGCACCAGCAGGTCGCCCGCCGCCGGCGGCTCGCCGTCCTTCAGCCAGATCGCCGCATTGCCCGGCCACATCCGGTAACGGTCCCGGTAGCGTTCGATGAAGGCCGCCATCACCGGATGGACGGTGAAGCCCTCGCGGGCATAGCGGATGGCGGGCGCTGCGACTTCGGAAAACGGCATCGTGCCGAATTCCGCCAGCGCGGTAATCCAGGCATCGGGCGCGGCCGGCACCACGGTTCGCAGAAGCCCGACGGGAATGCCTCCGCCGTGGCGGTCGCGAAACAGCTCGAGGCTCGCCGCCTGCGGCCAGTATCCGAGACCGGCGATGCTGAACACCTCGCCGCGCTCTGCGGAATAGACCAGCATCGGGGCCACGCCGGAGAACTGGACCTGGTCGCTGTGGACCACGCCGAGCGCGATCCCCGCCGCGACGCCGGCATCGACCGCGTTGCCGCCGGCCTCCAGCATGGCCGCGCCCGCCTCGGTCGCCAGATAGTGGCCCGCAACGCACATATGGCGCCGCGCCGTGACCATGGGCTGTTGCGGCAGGACCGGCATGGCCGTCACCCCCCTCTGCCGGCATTGCCGGCGTCTGTCGAAGCGGGAACCCGGCGGTGCGCGGCAGGGCGGGCGCGCCGGAGCCGGGAGATGGTGCCGCAGGAGAGACTTGAACTCCCGACCCGCGCATTACGAATGCGCTGCTCTACCGGCTGAGCTACTGCGGCACGGGCGCGCAAGATAGGCAACGCGCCGGGGGGTGGCAAGGCGCCGCCGGGGCTTCAGGGCTCCAGCTTGCGGCGCAGCGCCTCGACTTCCTCTTCCAGCGCCTTGTCGTCTTCCATCAGCTTTTCGATCTTGCGCACGCCGTAGAGCACCGTCGAATGGTCGCGCCCGAACTTGCGGCCGATATCCGGCAGCGAGAGCGAGGTGAGCTGCTTGGCGAGATACATTGCCACCTGGCGCGGCCGCGCGACGGCCCGGGCGCGCCGCGGCGAGTCCATTTCCGCGGGGCGGACATTGTACCGGTCGCAGACGAGCTTCTTGATTGCCTCGACGGTCGGCGTGCGGTCATTGACCGGCAGCAGGTCCACCAGCACCTTCTCCGCGCGGTCCACCGAGATTTCGCCGCCGAACTGCCGGTAATGCGATTCCAGCCGGTTCATGGCGCCCTGCAGCACGCGCATGTTGGAGGTGATGCGCTCCGCCAGGAAGACCAGCACCTCCTGCGGGGCCGGCAGCGTCGTTTCGAACGCCTTGCGTTCCAGGAAGGCGAGCCGCAGCGGATAGTCCGTCTCGAGCGGCAGGATCTGCGCCGACACGCCGGTGCTCAGCCGCGAGCGAATCCGCTCATCGATCCCTTCCAGCCCGACAGGCGAGGCGTTCCCCGAGATCACCATCAGGCGGCTCCGGCTCGCGAAGGCGTTGATCGTGTGCAGCAATTCGTCCTGGGTGCCCGCATTGCGGTTCAGAAGATGCACATCGTCGATCATCAGCACATCGAAGGACCGGACCCTGCTCTTGAACCCCGCGACGCTCTTGGCATTCACCGCATCGATGTAGTGCTGGCGGAAATCGTCCGAACTGAAATAGAGCACCGGACGGTCCGGGCGGTCCCGGCGCAGCCTGAGCGCAAGCGCCTGCATCAGATGCGTCTTGCCGAGGCCGACGCCGCCGAAAAGGTAAAGCGGCCCGGACGGGCGCACATTGCCGTCGGCGATGCCGAGGCAGAGGCCGTGAGCAAGCGCGTTCGACTCGCCGTCGATGAAGTTCTCGAAGGTGAGGAAGGACTGGAATGGCGTGGCGAAGTCGTCGAGGCTGCCATTGCCGGCAGGCGCCGGGCGCTGCGCCGGCCGGGCAGGCGCGTCCTGCAGCAGCGGCTTCACCACGAATCCGACTTCGGACAGGGCCGGGTCCGCCTCGAACCAGAGCATGCGGATTCGCTCGCCGTAGCTGCCCTGTACCCGGTCGCGCATGAAGCGCGTCGGAAGCTGGATCGCGATGCCCTGCGCCCCCTTGTCCAGCAGGGTCATCGGCTTCAGCCAGCTCTTGAAGATCCCGTCCCCGAATTCGGCCTGCAGCCGGCCGCGGATCCGCATCCATTCGACCTGGCGGTCGGGTTTCGCGCCCGCCATGCCGGCTACTCCTGCTTCCAGGGCAGGCCGGCGGCTTTCCAGCCCCAGGCCCGGCCGCGATGGCCGTCGCCGTCCCGGTCGCCTTCGAACCCTTCCGAGACGTTGTAGCAGGGGCCGAGGCCGCGCGCCGTCGCCGCCGTCGCCGCGTGGGCCGAGCGGACGCCGGACCGGCAGATGAACAGCAGCGGCCCGCCCCGCGCGGCCGCCGTCACCTCATCCACGAAATTCGGGTTTATCCCCATTCCCGGCCATACCTGCCAGGAAACCAGCGATGTTTCGCGCCCGAGCGGCGCCAGGTCCGGCAAGCCGACAAACTGCCATTCCGGCAAGGTGCGGACGTCCACCAGGATGGCGTCCCCCGTCGCCTCCAGCATCTCCCAGGCTTCTCGTGGCGAGACGTCCCCGGCATAGGTCATCGGCGCTGCTCCTCCTCCCGACGCCCCGCCCGGCTACCGGCCGGCCGGACCCTTGGGGCGGCAGGGCGCGGCCGCTCCCGACAACCGCTCCCGTTCGCCCCGATCCGGCCGGAAGGCCGACTTGGTGGGACGAAAAAAAGGCTACCCGCCTCCGGCTCCGCCGCAAGAGGGCCAAGCAGCGAACCCCGCCTCCGGACTCCCTAAGGCGTTAGCGAGGCGCAACAATTTTGACGCAAAAAAAATCCGCCGCTCGAAAGCGGCGGCGCAAGGTCCCCTCGCAGGTCGTATGCTAGGCGTGCATGTCTTTGATTTTCTTCGATAAACGCGAAAGCTTCCGCTGCATCGTGTTGCGATGAAATTTTCCCTTCTGGGCGCCGCGCGCCATCTCCGGCTCGGCATTCCTGAGCGCGGCGCGCGCCCCGTCCCTGTCGCCGCCCTCTATCGCGGCCTCGACCTTCTTTATGAAGGTCCGCACACGGCTGGCGCGGGCGCGGTTGCGGTCGGCGCGGCGCAGGTTCTGGCGAACCCGCTTTCTGGCTTGATTCGAATGGGCCATGATGTCGTCGGGTTTCCGTTCCGGTCGGGTTTGCGCCGGCTTATAGGACCGCCGTCCGGTTCCCGTCAAGCGGGCTCCGGCGCGCCGAGGCGGTCCGCCGCCCATCTGTGGAAAGCGTGGCTCGGCCCGTCCATGACCGGCGAGAAGCAGCCGCCGTCGAAAGCGGGCGACCGGCGCCCCTGCTGCATCCGCTCGACGACGCCCACATCCTCCCCGAACACGTCTTGCCAGCGGGCGCGAAGCCGGTCCCGCGCCCCGGCATAGGCCGGCGCTCCGGCCGCCGCCTCCAGGCACCAGAGCCGCGCGTCCTCCGCCGTCAGGTCCGGGGCGAGCGGGTCGAGGCGCATGGCGAAGAAATGGTCCATATGCGCGCCCAGAAGCAGGTTGGGGTAGAGCGCCACATATTCGGCGAGCGGGCGGTCACCGGCCGCGGGCAGTTCGCCGCGGGCCGCATAGCAGTGCGACCCCTGGCCGGAGAAGGCGGCGCCGACGATGGGATAGTGGTCGGCGAGCGGGGAAATGCGGTTCAGCTCCGGGTGGATCCAGGGCAGGTGGTAGGCCTCGCAATAGTTCTCGACCGCGAGCTTCCAGTTGGCCTCCAGCCGGAGGCGGATCGGCTCTGTGTCCGCCGGCCGGTAGCGCGCCAGCGGGAAATGCCGCCACCGCGCCAGCAACGGCGCGAGCCAGTCCTCCAGCGCCGGCGCGGCGCCGGACAGGTCCGCGAACACCATGTCCAGCCACATGGCGGCGCGCACCGGCACGAGCCCGCGGTCGCCCTTGCAAAAGCCCGGCGCCTCATGGCGGCCGACGCCGCCGATATGCGGCGTTGCGCGCAACCGGCCCTCAAGGTCGTAGGTCCAGCTGTGGTAGGGGCAGCGCACGGCCGTCCTGCCGCGTTGCGGCTCGTCCACAAGGCGGACGCCGCGATGGCGGCAGACATTGTGGAAGCAGCGGATGTCGCCCTCCCCGGTCCGCACCAGCAGCAGGGCGGTGCCCATCGCATCGACCGGCATGAGGTCGCCGGGCGCGGCGAGGTCGCTTGCAAAGGCGATGCAGAACCAGCCCCGGCCGAAGATGCGCCGGCGCTCCTCGTCCAGGGCCGAGGCTTCGGTGTAGCAGCGCCCGGGCAGGCCGCGCGCCGTCTCGATGGGCCTGAGGACGCTCGCCAGGTCGTTCATCTCGGGGCCGCTCCGCCGGATTCGGGGTACGCTCGAGTTTGCCGCGTTCCGGGGGAAGTCCCGCGCCCGGATGCGACGCCGAAGGGGCGGGAATGCGACGGGACCGCCCGGTCGCCGCTCAGATGTCGCCCTCCGCGCCGGCGAGCACCACGACATAGCCGTCCGGGTCGCGCAGCCAGCATTCGCGGTGGCGGGCGTTGGGGTTCACATGCGGCGGCTCGAGAATGTCGGCGCCGAGCGCGCGCGCCCGCGCGAGTGCGGCGTCGAACGCATCCGTCCGGAACCAGAGCAGCACGCCGTTGCCGTATGGCTTCGACGCCGGGTCGCCCATATGGGGATGGTCATGCGCATCCCAGCGGTGAAGCTGGAGGACGAGCCGGCCGCCGGACAGCAGCCGTTCGTAGTCCGGCCCGCCATGCCCGCTTTCGCATCCGAGCAGCTGCCGGTACCAGAGGCTGCTCGCCTCCACGTCCGCCACGGCGATCAGGGGCTGCGGCTCCATGCGCCGGTCCCCTCCCCGCGCCGTCCTTCCGGGCTGTCGCTCAAGGCCCCGCCAGGATCATCTCGGCGGCCTTTTCGCCGATCATGATGGAGGGGGCGTTGGTGTTGCCGGAGGTCAGGGTGGGCATGATCGAGGCGTCCGCGACGCGCAGGCCCTCCATGCCGTGGACCCGCAGCCGGTCGTCCACCACGGCCATCGGGTCCGAGCCCATTTTGCAGGTGCCGACCGGGTGGTAGGTGGTCTCGGCATTCTCCTTCACCCAGGCGATCAGCTCGTCGTCGCCCTCCAGCTTCTCTCCGGGCGCGATTTCCTCGCCGACGATGCCTTCCAGCGCCGCCGCGCCCATCAGCTGGCGGGTCATGCGCATGCCGCCGAGTGTGATGACACGGTCGATCTCGGCGGAGAGGAAGTTGAAGCGGATTTCCGGCGGCGCGGCCGGGTCTGCCGAGGCCGCATGGATGCTGCCCGTGCTTTCCGAGCGCAGCGGATGGGTGATGGCCGTTATCCCCGATTCCTTCGCCAGCTTGAAATTCGGGGTGGCGAGGAAGGGAATGAACGAGATCATGGCGTCCGGGCTCGCCAGCCCCGGCCGGGTGCGGATATAGGCGCGGACCGGCGAGGCCGGCAGGCCGAGAAGGCCGGTCCGGGCGCCCGCGAATTTCAGCGCCTGCCAGACCAGGCCGAGGCCGCGGGCCTTGTCGTTGTAGGTCAGGCCCTTCGCCGGGATGCGCCATTTCATGCGCGGCGCGTAATGGTCGCGCAGGTTCTCGCCGACGCCCGCAAGCTCGTGGACGACGGGGATGCCGAGCGCATTGAGCCGCTCCGGCTGGCCGATGCCGGAGACCTCCAGCAATTGCGGCGAGGCGACGGCGCCCGCGCTTACCACGACCTCGGCGTCGGCATGGGCCTCATGCACCTCGCCGCCGCGCCGGTAGCGCACGCCGGTGCAGCGCCGGCCTTCGAAGAGCAGCGCCTCCGTCGCGGCATTGGCGCGGATGTCGAGGTTGGGCCGCGAGCGCACCGGGTCGAGGTAGCAATGCGCCGTGCTCATGCGCCGCCCGCCGGAAATAGACGCCTGCGTCATGCCGATGCCGTCCTGCGAGGCGCCGTTATAGTCGGCATTCCAGGCGAGGCCGATTTCCTGCCCCGCGCCGATGATCGCGTCGTAGAGGGGGCCGCTCTCGTCGAGGTCGGAGACCCTGAGCGGGCCGTCGCGGCCCCGGTATTCGTCCTCGCCGCCGGCATAGCTCTCCATCTTGCGGAACACCGGCAGCACGTCGCGGTAGGACCAGCCGCGATTGCCGAGCTGCGCCCAGCCGTCGAAATCCTCCGCCTGGCCGCGCACGAACACCATGCCGTTGATGGCCGACGAGCCGCCCAGCAGCCGCCCGCGCGGCACGGGGATGCGCCTGCCGCCCGTGCTCTCCTCGGGTTCGGAGGAGTAGAGCCAGTTGGCGGCGGGATTGTCGATCAGGCGCGCGAAGCCCACGGGGATGCGCGACCAGGGATGGCTCGACCGGCCCGCTTCCAGCAGCAGCACGCGCTTCGCCGGGTCCGCCGACAGCCGGTTCGCCAGCGCCGAGCCCGCAGACCCCGCCCCCACGACGATATAGTCGAAACGCTCTTCCGCCATGTCGATTTCTTCCCCCGGTATCCACCTATTCCCGGATTGTTGCCCCGGAGCCGGCCCGGGGTCCAGCCCCGCCGGTCCGGTCTAACCGGCGCGGTCGCGGTGCCGGGCGAGGAAGGCGAACAGGGCTGCGTTGAAGGCCTCGGGGCGTTCGATGTTGGTCAGGTGGCCGGCGCCCTCGATCTCCACGAATTCCGAGCCGGCGATGCGGTCGTGCAGCGCCCTGCCGATAGCGGGCGGGGTCAAGGTGTCGTGCTCGCCGTAGATGAGGAGCGTCGGGACCCGGATGCGGTCGATTTCGGCGGAGCGGTCGAAGGTCAGCGAGGCCTCGATGGTCTTCAGGTAGGACTCCTTGTGGAGCGCGGCGATGCTCTCCCGGAGCTTCCGGCGTGCTGCATCGTCTGCGCCGGGCGCGACCAGGCTCTCCACCAGCGCGTCCGCGATGTCGCGCGGCTCCTTGCCCGCCAGAAGCGGCGCCTGGCGCAGGCGGATGAACTCGGCGCGCTTCTCCGGCGGCATGGAGTCCTGGAAATCCGCCCGCGTGTCGCAGAGCACCAGGGTGGCGACCCGGCCGGGAAAGCGGGCATGGAAGTCCTGCGCGATCCGCCCGCCCATCGAGAGGCCGACCAGATGCGCCCGTTCCGCCCCGAAGCGGTCGAGCACCCGGAGCGCGTCCTTGGCGAAGTCGCCGAAGTCGAGCGGGCCTTCATAATCGTCCGAGCCACCGTAGCCGCGCGCATCCCAGGCGACGGCGTGGTAGCCGCCGCCGAGCGCCTCCAATTGCCCGGTCCAGTTCTTCCGGTTGCCGCCGATGCCGTGCAGGAAGAACACGAGCGACCCCGACCCCGCCCGGTCCACGGCCAGCCGCGGCGTCCCCTCGATGAAGACCGTCTCGATGTCCATCATTCGCAGCCTCACGACCTAGTTCTCGTCGACTAAACTCATCCCGTCTTGAATTTACCGATATTGCTGTTGTGCGTTTGATTGATGAAAACTCGTATCAACAATGCCTCAATATTGTGACGAAGGCGGGAGTTATTAATTTGATATAGCGACATATAGGCGGCTAAATCCTTTATCAGAGGTCTGATTTTTCTCATTTTCGGACCAAATCTCATTCCAACAGGTATATGTCTCTGAGTAAGAGTTTGCCATACTTCGGCTTTAAAGCTTGACGCTTGGCCTATATAAAGTACATTTCCAGCCGAATCATAAAGTACATATACGCCTCCTGAATCCGGAAAATCCCTCTGTCGTTCTGGAATTTTTCCCACTTCAATGAGGGGTATTATTTCCTGTCCAAAAAGATTGGATATAGCAAAATCACGAACTTTCCCAATCTTCTTTCCGAGTAGCGTATCCTCGGTAGGAGGTTCGATAAAGACTCGTGATATGGTGGCATTCAGTAAACAGTCCTCAAGCACCCGCGGACCTGGGTTCCTAATACCAGTAAGATAATTTGACATGTTTTGCTCCCGTTTGTCACACATACGGGAGAATTGGCGTGAATTGTCAATCGCGAGTATTTCCTTGAGTCTGTTTAAGAACGCCATATCGTTTTCTCCCTCTTGGCCCGTCAGATCGAGAAGCCTCCGAGTTTCGTCTCCAGATATTCGGCGATGCCCTCATGGCCGCCCTCGCGGCCGAGGCCGCTTTCCTTCGAGCCGCCGAAGGGGGCGGCGGCGGCCGTCGGGTTGATGTCGTTGATGCCGACAATGCCGAATTTCAGGCCCTCGAACATCCGGAAGCCCTTGGCCATGTCGCGGGTATAGACATAGGAGGCGAGACCGTAATGGGTGTCGTTCGCCATGGCGAGCGCCTCTTCCTCGTCCCGGAAGGCGATGATCGGCGCGACCGGCCCGAAGGTCTCCTCGCGGTAGATCTGCATGTCGGGCGCAACGCCAGAGAGAACCGTCGGCGCATAGAAGGTGCCCTTCGCGAGCGCGCCGTCTGTCATCCGGTGGCCGCCGCAGAGCACCTCCGCCCCGCGCCCGGCGGCGTCCGCCACCTGGCGCTCGACCTTCTCGACGGCCGCCTCATCGACGAGCGGGCCGATCTGCACGCCGTCCTCCAGCCCGTTGCCGGCGCGCATCCGCCCGACGCGCGAGACGAACTCCTCCGTGAAGGCATCGACGGCGTCCTCATGCACGAAGATGCGGTTCGGGCAGATGCAGGCCTGGCCCGTGTTCAGGAACTTGACCAGCGCAGCGCCCTTGGCCGCGTGGACGGGGTCCGCGTCCTCCAGCACCAGGAAAGGCGCATGGCCGCCGAGCTCCAGCGAGACGCGCTTCATCTGCGGGGCGGCGCGCGCGGCGATCATCTTGCCGACCTCGGTCGAGCCGGTGAAGGTGATCTTCCGCACCCTCGGATCGGTCAGGAACACGTCGCCGACGGGGGCGGGGTCCTCGGCCGTCACGAGGTTGACGACGCCCGTCGGCACGCCCGCCGCCTCCAGGCACTCGAACACCTTGACCGCGGAGAGCGGCGTCGCCTCGGCCGGCTTCAGCACGATGGTGCAGCCGGCGGCGATGGCCGGCGCCACCTTCCGCGTGACCATCGAGACCGGGTAGTTCCAGGGCGTGACCGCCGCCACGACCCCGACCGGCTGGCGCATCACCATGAAGCGCTGGTCGCCGCGCGGAGCCGGGATGGTCTCGCCATAGACGCGCTTCGCCTCCTCCGCATACCAGAGCAGGAAGTCCGCGCCGTAGCGCACCTCGTTGCGCGCGGCGCGCAGCGGCTTGCCCTGTTCGAGCGTCATGGTGCGGGCAAGGTCCTCCGCCCGCTCGGTCATGATCTCCCAGGCGCGGTAGAGGATGCGCGAGCGCTCATAGGCGGTCTGCCCCGCCCAGCCGGGAAAGGCGCGCCCGGCCGCGTCTATCGCGCGGGCCGCATCCACACCGCCGCCATCCGGCACCTCGCCGATGACATCGCCGTTCGCCGGGTTCGTTACCCGGAAGCGCCCGCCGCCAGCGGCCTCGCACCATACGCCGTCGATGAACATGGCTCCGCACCCCTCTCCGTTCGCTCGGTCGTCCGCCCCTTACCCCGCCCGCGCCGCGGGCTCAAGGTTTCCGGCGCCGCCGCTTGTGGGCTACCGTTTGCACACATCTCGTGTTGGCCCGCATCCGGTGCGGTCGGAGGTCCGGCTACGCCCCGCTCCGCGCGCCCTCTTCGACAGGCTCTTTACGTCACCCCGGCCCCCGAGCCGGGGTCCATCTCCAACTCCCGATGCCGCCGCAGCCGGTGGAGAACAGGCTCAACCGCCGAAGCTGCCGCGAGAACCGAGGCTGGACCCCGGCTCGGGGGCCGGGGTGACGGAGGGCGGGCGCGCAGTACGAAGCTGCCGCTTGCGTCCCGTCTCGTCCCGCAACACCATGGGGCGGCAGGATCGACGAAGGAATGCGGCCCATGAAATTCGCACTGCGCTATTGCAACACCGGACGCTACACCGACCCGGCGGAGGCGGTGGCCCTGCTCCAGGCCGGCGAGGCGGCCGGGTTCGAGTCCGCCTGGACCATCGAGCACACCGTGGTGCCGAAGGGATACCGGTCCTCCTATCCCTATGCGGCCGGCGGCAGGATGCCCGGCGACGAGGCGGAGTTCGTCATGCCGGACCCGCTGATCTGGATGTCCTGGGCGGCGGCGCACACGGAGCGCATCCGCCTCGGCACCGCCATCCTGATCCTGCCGCAGCACAATCCCGTCGTCACCGCCAAGCAGGTGGCCACGCTGGACGCCATGTCGGGCGGGCGGATCGAGCTCGGCATCGGCGTCGGCTGGCTGCGCGAGGAATTCGACGCGCTCGGCGTGCCGTTCGAGGACCGGGGCGCGCGCACGGACGACTATGTGCATGCCATGCGCGAGCTCTGGCGGTCGTCGGCGCCGACCTACAGGGGCCGTTTCGTCTCCTTCGAGAACGCCTTCATGCGCCCGAAGCCGACGAACGGCACGGTGCCGATCACGGTGGGCGGCCATTCGAAGGCCGCGGCCCGGCGGGCGGGCCGGCTGGGCGACGGCTTCTTCCCGGCGCGCGGCGCGCCCGAGGACCTGTTCGACCTCGTGCGCGCGACGGCGCGCGAGCACGGGCGCGACCCCGATTCGATCACGCTCACCTGCTCGATTCCGGACGATCTGGACGAACTGCCGCGCCTCGCCGCGATGGGCGTCGGGCGCGTCACCGTGCCGGTGACGGGGGTTGCGGGCCTCGCCATGCGCGTGGACGGGCCCGAAGACCTGATGGCGTGGAAGGACACCATCGAGCGCTACGCCGACCTCTGAGGGCAGCTTCGCAAACTGTCGCCCCGGCTCCTCCCTGTCAGGCCCGGACGGCGGCGATCAGGTATTCGACATTGCCTTCCGGGCCGCGCAGCGGGCTTTCCTCCAGGCCCAGAACGGACCAGCCGTTCAGGCCCTCCAGCCAGGCGTGGACGGCCTCGCAGACCTCCCGGCGCACCTCCGGGTCGCGCACGACGCCGCCCTTGCCGACGCGCGCCCGCCCGGCCTCGAATTGCGGCTTGACGAGCGCCACCAGATGGGCGCCGGGCCGGGTAAGCGCGAGCGGCGCGGGCAATATCGTCCTGAGCGCGATGAAGGAGGCGTCGCAGACGACCAGATCGACGGGGTCCGGGATTTCGGCCGCCGTCAGGTAGCGCGCATTGGTGCGCTCCAGCACGCGCACGCGGGCATCGTTGCGCAGCTTCCAGGCGAGTTGCCCGCGCCCGACATCGACGGCCCACACGCAGGCCGCGCCGTTCGCCAGCAGCACATCGGTGAAGCCGCCCGTGGACGCGCCCACATCAAGGCATGTCCGGTCCCGGACGGGAACCGAGAAGGCGTCAAGGCCGTGCGCGAGCTTCAGCCCGCCGCGCGAGACCCAGGGATGCGCCCGCCCGCGGACCTCCAGCGGCGTGTCCGCGCCGATGGCATGGCCGGCCTTGTCGAGCCGTTGCGCGCCGGAATAGACCTTGCCCGCAAGGATGAGCGCCTGCGCCTGCGTCCGGTTTTCCGAGAGGCCGCGCGCGACCAGGACCCGGTCGAGGCGGTCCTTCACCCCACAGCCGCGACCGGCGTGGGGCCGAAGGCCGCGAATACCGTCCGGAAAATGGCGTCCGTATCCAGCCCCGCCTGGGCCACCTGCGCCTCCGGCTTGTCATGGTCGATGAAGATGTCCGGCATGACCAGGGAGCGGACCTTCAGGCTGCCGTCCAAAAGGCCCCGGCCGGCCAGGAACTGGAGCACGAAGGCCCCGAAGCCGCCGACCGAGCCTTCCTCGACCGTGAGCAGCAGTTCGTGATTCTCCGCCAGCCGGCGCACAAGGTCCTCGTCGAGCGGCTTGGCGAAACGCGCATCGGCAACCGTGGTCGAAATTCCCTCGGTCTCCAGCCGTTCCGCGGCCGCCAGCGCATCGTGGAGCCTCGCGCCATAGGAGAGGATGGCCGCCCTCGACCCTTCTCGCACGATCCGGCCCTTGCCGATTTCCAGCGCCTCGCCGCGTTCCGGCAGGGGCACGCCGACGCCCTCCCCGCGCGCATAGCGCAGCGCCGAGGGCCCCTCGTCGATGCCCACGGCCGTTGCGACCATGTGCACGAGGTCGGCTTCGTCGGCAGCCGCCATCAGCACGAAATTGGGCAGGCAGCCGAGATAGGCGATGTCGAAGGCGCCGCAATGGGTCGCGCCGTCGGCGCCGACATAGCCGGCCCGGTCGATGGCGAAGCGCACCGGCAGCGACTGGATCGCGACGTCGTGGACGACCTGGTCGTAGCCGCGCTGCAGGAAGGTGGAATAGATCGCCGCAAAAGGCTTCATGCCCTCGCAGGCCAGCCCGGCGGCGAAGGTCACCGCATGCTGCTCGGCGATGCCGACATCGAAGGCGCGGTCCGGGAAGCGCGCGCCGAACGCATCCACGCCCGTGCCCGACGGCATGGCCGCGGTAATGGCGCAGACCGCCGGGTCGCGCTCGGCCTCGGCGATCAGGCTCTTGGCGAAAACCGAGGTGTAGGACGGCGCGCTGGGCTTCGACTTGGCCTGGACGCCGGTGTCGAGGTCGAACTTGGAAACGCCGTGATACTTGTCGCCGGAGGTTTCCGCCGGCTCGTAGCCCTTGCCCTTTTGCGTGACCGCGTGGATCAGCACCGGCCCGCGGCCGTCCGTGTCGCGGACATTGCGCAGGATGGGCAGCAGATGGTCGAGATTGTGGCCGTCTATCGGGCCCACATAGTAGAAGCCCATCTCCTCGAACAGCGTGCCGCCGGTGACGAGGCCGCGCGCATATTCTTCCGCCCTGAGCGCGGCGATCTCGAACGGCTTCGGGAAGCGGCGCGCCACTTCCTTCGCAACCTGCCTGAGCGAACGGTAGGAGCGCGACGAGATCAGCCGCGCGAGATAGTTGCTCATCGCCCCGACATTGGGCGCGATCGACATGTCGTTGTCGTTCAGCACGACGACAAGCGGCAGTTCCATGGCGCCGGCATTGTTCATCGCCTCATAGGCCATGCCGGCCGTCATCGCCCCGTCCCCGATCACCGCGATGCAGCGCCGTTCGTCGCCCCGGAGCTTCGCCCCCGCCGCCATGCCGAGCGCCGCCGAGATCGAGGTCGAGCTGTGTGCCGCGCCGAAGGGGTCGTAGGGGCTCTCGACGCGGCGGGTGAAGCCCGAGAGGCCGCCGCCCTGGCGCAGCGTGCGCATCCCGGACCGCCGCCCGGTCAGGATCTTGTGCGGATAGGCCTGGTGGCTCACATCCCAGATCAGCCGGTCATGCGGGGTTTCGAACACCGCATGCAGCGCCACGGTCAGCTCGATCACGCCGAGGCTGGCGCCCAGGTGGCCGCCCGTCTGGGAAACCGTGTCCACGGTCTCGAAACGCAGCTCGGCGGCGAGCTGCTTCAGGTCGTTGTCGGAGAGTTCCCGGAGGTCCGCAGGAGAGTCGATGCGGTCCAGCAGGGGGGTCGTTCGGTTGGACAGGTACATGGGATACCTCTCAACTGCTGCGTTCGACAGCGAACCGGGCGGCGTCCCGCAGCGGGTCCGCGCGGGTGCCGAAACAATCCAGATGCGCGGCCGCCTGTTCGCTCAGAATCTTCGCCCGCGCCCGCGCCGCCTCGATGCCGAGAAGCGAGACGACCGTGGCCTTGCCCTGCCCGGCGTCCTTGCGCAGGCGCTTGCCCGCCTCTTCTTCCGAGCCGTCGGCGTCGATCAGGTCGTCCGCGATCTGGAAGGCGAAACCCAGATCCTGGGCATAGGCGGTGAGCGCCCGCTCCGCATCGGCCGCCGCCCCGCCCAGCAGGGCGCCCGCGCGGCAGCAGAAGGCGATCAGCGCGCCGGTCTTCATGCGTTCAAGGCGGGCGATCTCGCCATATTCGAACTCGGTGCGCTCGGCGAGCATGTCGAGCATCTGGCCGCCGCACATGCCCTCGGCGCCGGCGGCGCGCGCCAGCCCGCCAACCAGTCTCAGGCGAACGGTCGGACTCGGATGCGTTTCGGCATCGGCCAGCACTTCGAAGGCCAGGGTCAGCAGGGCGTCGCCCGCCAGAATGGCGGTCGCTTCGTCCCAGGCGGCGTGGACCGTCGGCCGGCCGCGCCGGAGGTCGTCGTCGTCCATGGCCGGCAGGTCGTCATGGACCAGCGAATAGCAATGCACCAGTTCGACGGCGGCGCCGCAGCGCAGCGCAAAGCGTTCCTCCACGCCGAACAGGTCTGCCGAGGCGACCACCAGGAACGGCCTGAGCCGCTTGCCGGGACCGAGCGCGGCATAGCGCATGGCGTCGAACAGCCGCCTCTCCGCCCGCCCTGTCTCGGGCAGCAGCCCGGCCAGAATCCGGTCAACCTTGGCGCGGACCCGTCCGAGACGGTCGGGGAAGCCCGTCACCCGCCGGCTTCCGGGTCGAGCGGTTCGGCGGCGGGAACGCCATTGCGGTCGAGCGCGATCTTCTCGACCTTCTCCTGCGCCAGACGCAGCTTGTCCTCGCAATGGCGCTTGAGCGCGGCGCCGCGCTCATAGGCGGCGATCGCGTCTTCGAGCGGCGTCCGGCCCTGCTCCAGCCGCTGGACGATCTGCTCGAGTTCCGCCATGGCGTCCTCGAAGCTCATCGCCGAAATTTCGGTCGTTTCGGCCGTCAAAAGCCAACCTCCGCGCCAAGCCGGCAAGCATATTCATCATACTATGCCAGCGGCACATGTTCAAATCTGGGAAACCGATATCCGCCCCGCAAGTGCCGGACGGCGCTGCCGATAATGGCCGGGCGCTCAAGAAACCGGCTCGCTGCAACCGGGAGATTTTCCGCAGTATCGGTCAGGTTGCGGTTTCGCCCGTCGTGAGCACGATCTTGCCGGCGACCTTGCGGGAGAGGAGGCGGCGGAGCGCGTCGGCCGCCCGTTCCAGAGGCCAGGTCTCGGCGATGCGCGGCTTGAGCGCGCCCGCCTCGTAGAGCTCGAAGAGGTCCGCGAAGCTCCGTTGCAGCCGTTCCGGCTCGCGTTCGCGGTGGGAGCTCCAATAGACGCCGATGGCGGCGGCATTCTTGACCAGCAGCAGATTGGCCGGGGCCTGCGGAATGCGCCCGGCCGCAAAGCCGACCACCAGCAGCCGCCCGCCCCAGGCGATGCAACGCATGGAGGCGTCGAAGACATCGCCGCCCACGGGATCGTAGATCACGTCCGCGCCGCGCCCCCCGGTGATTTCCCTGACGCGCGCCCGGATGTCCTCGCTCCTGTAGTCGATGCCGTGGTCCGCGCCGTGTTCGAGGGCGACGGCCAGCTTTTCCGGCCCGCCGGCAGTGGCGATGACGGTCGCGCCCATCGCCTTGCCGATCTCGACCGCGGTGAGCCCGACGCCGCCGGCTGCGCCATGCACCAGCAGGGTCTCGCCCGCCTTCAGGCTGCCGCGGTGGTCGAGGCCGATATGGCTCGTGCCGTAAGTCACGGGAAAGCCCGCGGCGGTGACGAAATCCATGCTCTCCGGAAGGCGGTAAACATGAACGGCCGGAACGCAGACCTGTTCGCGATAGGCGCCGTAATCCATCACCGCCATCGCGCGCTCGCCGATCTCCAGACCCTGGACGCCGGGTCCGAGCGCATCGATATGCCCCGCACATTCGAAGCCGGGGCTGAAGGGGAAACCGGGCCGCGTCTGGTACTGGCCGGCCGCCACAAGGGAGTCGGCGAAGTTCACGCCGACCGCCGCCGCGCGCACCCGCACCTCGCCGGGGCCGGGTTCGTCCGGGGCTATATCCTCGACAGTGACCGCATCGATCCCGTCGAAGGACCGGCAAAGCACCGCGCGCATCAGCGCAGCACCCGGCCCAGCATCGCCTCGGAGCGCCCGTTGGCGAGGTCCTTCATGGCGGTCACTTCAGTCACCGCACCTTCGCGGGCGAAGGCATGGTCCGTGTCGGGATAGGTGTAGATTTCAGCATCCGCGTGGCCGGCCAGCGCAGCCGCCGTCGCATCGCGGACCGGGGCCGGGGTCCAGGCGTCCGCCTCGCCGATATGCAGCATCACGGGCCGCGTTATCCGCGCCGCTTCGTCCAGATAGTCCTCGATGCCGACGCCGTAATAGGAGATGTCGCAATCCGCCTCGCCGCGCGCGGCATGCAGGAAGGCGAGCAGCCCGCCCAGGCAATAGCCCTGGGTCGCGACCCTGCCGCTGCATTCCGGCATGTCCCTGAGCCGCGCGACGGCCGCCGCCGTGTCCGAGACCGCGAGATCGACATTGAAATCCGAGCGCGTCGCCAGCGCCCGGTCCCGGTGGCCGGGGGTCTCCGGGTCGAGCTCGAAGTCCGGGTCGATGCGCCAATAGAGCTTCGGGCAGACGGCGAGGAAGCCCCTGCCGGCCCAGTAGTCGGCAATCGCGCGCATGAAGCGGTTGACGCCGAACACCTCGTTCAGCAGCAGGAGGCCGGGCGCCGGGCCGGCGGTGTCGGGAAAGGCCGCATAGGCGCCGAAGGTCTCGCCGGCGCGCGTGGTGATCGTGAGCTCGGACATGGAATGGGGGGTCTCGTTTCGGGGAGCGGCGCGCATTGTAGCAGGCGGTTTCGGCAAGGCGGACATGCCGTGCGTTTTGCGGGACAATGGGCGGGCCGGAGAAGTAGGGGGAGGCGAACACATGGCCGAACTGGAAGGGAAGACCGCCGTCATCACGGGGGGCGCGAGCGGAATCGGCGAGGCGACGGCGCGGCTGTTCGCCGCCGAGGGCGCGCGCGTCGTGATCGCCGACATGCAGCGCGAGCGGGGCGAGGCGCTGGCGGAGGAGCTCGGCGAGGCGGCGCTCTTCGCCCCCTGCGAGGTCCGCGACGAGGCGGAGGTGAAGGCGGCCGTCGATCTGGCGCTCGACCGCTGGGGACGGCTCGACTGCATGTTCAACAATGCGGGCTTCGGGGGCGCGCTCGGACCGCTCGAGGCGATTCCGGCCGAGGAGTTCGACCTGTCCTTCGACGTGCTGGTGCGCGGCGTGTTCCTCGGCATGAAGCACGCCATCCCGGCGATGAAGACGCAGGGCTCGGGCAGCATCGTCAACACCGGTAGCATCGCCGGCATCACCGCCGGACGCGGGCCGCAGGTCTATTCGGCGGCCAAGGCGGCCGTGGTGCATCTCTCGAAGGTCTCGGCGATGGAGCTCGGCGAGCACTCGGTCCGGGTCAACTGCGTCTGCCCCGGCTACATCGCGACGCCGCTTTCGGCCAATACCGTCGGCAAACCGGACAGCCTGATCGAGGAACGGCTGGACGACTACGCCCTGCAGCAGCCGATCCCGCGCGTCGGGCGGCCGCGCGACATCGCCGAGACGGTGCTGTTTCTGGCGAGCGACCGCTCGACCTTCGTCACCGGCCAGGCGATCACCGTGGACGGCGGTGCGGCCAGCGGCGTGCTCTGGCGCGACCAGAAACCCTTCTACAAGCAATACCGCCCCATCCGCGTCTATCACCCCGACCGCCGTTAGGGCCGTTGCCGCTCTTCGAGACGCACATCGTCGTGGACTGGTCGGCGCGCTCGAAGCCGAGTCCCGCCCGGCCGAGCCGCGACTCGATCTGGTGGGCTGCGGTTCGCGACGGCCATGCTCTGGAGCCGCGATATGAGCGGACCCGCCATGACGCGGTCGAGAGCCTTGCCGCCTTCATCACCGGGGAACTGGACGCAGGGCGCCGCGTTCTGGCCGGCTTCGATTTCCCGTTCGGCTATCCGGCGGGCGTTGCGGAGCGGCTGACGGGCGAGGCTTCCGCCCTTGCTGTCTGGGATTGGCTCGCGGAGCGGATTGAGGACGAACCGGACAATGCCAACAACCGCTATGAAGTCGCCGGGGAGATGAACCGGTGCTGGTCCGGCGTCGGGCCGTTCTGGGGCCGCCCGGCAGGATGGGAATATCCGGGAATCCCGACACGGCAGAAGGACCGCACCTGCCGGGACGGGCACCCCCCGGAACGCCGTATCGCCGACCTCCGGGCATCGGGCGCCAAGACCGTGTGGCAACTGGCCTATTCGGGCTCCGTCGGCTCGCAGGTGCTTGTGGGGCTGCCGGCGTTGAAACGGCTGCTCACGGACCCGCGTATCGCCGGCCGCGGCGCGGTCTGGCCCTTCGATACCGGGCTGCGAGCGCCGGATACCCGCGAGACGCCGCTCGTCCTCGCGGAAATCTACCCCTCGCTTCTCAGGAAAGAGGTCAGCGAAAGCCGGAGCGACGGCGAAGTGCTCGACCGCGCCCAGGTCCGCGTCAATGCAGCGGCATTTGCGCGGCTGGACAGACAGGAGGGCCTTGCTCCACTGTTCGAGGGGGTGTGCGACCTGAATCCGGACGGACGCCGCGCTATCGTTGAAGAAGAGGCTTGGATACTCGGCCTCGGCCATGAGGCCGAACTACGCCGTTCCGCAAAAACGAAACGAACGAAAATGCCCAACAAAAAAGTATCCTGCCGCATCGGCGTCGATGTCGGCGGGACCTTTACCGATGTCGTCATCGACCATGCCGGCGTGCAAACCTCCGCCAAGGTGCCGACGACGCCGGATGCGCCGGAAACCGGGGTGATCGAGGGCATCGGGGCGGCGCTCGAACGCGCCCGCATTGCGCCGGAAGCGGTCGATCTCGTTATTCACGGCACCACGCTCGCCACCAACGCGCTGATCGAGCGCAAGGGCGCGCGGACCGCGCTGCTGACCACCGAAGGCTTCCGCGACTCCATCGAGATGGCCTATGAGCACCGGTTCGAACAGTACGACCTCTACATGGAGCGCCCGGAGCCGCTGGTGCCGCGCGAGCTCCGCCTCGGCGTGCCGGAGCGGCTGGCGGCGGACGGCTCGACGCTGATGCCGCTCGACGAGGCGGCGGTCGCCGCCCGCGCCGCGTTTTTCCGGGAGGAAGCCGTGGAGGCGGTCGCGGTGGGCTTCCTGCATTCCTATGTGGAGGATTCCCACGAGCGCCGCGCGGCCGCCATCCTGAAGCGGGAACTGCCGGGGGCGACGATCTGCCTGTCTTCGGAGGTGTCGCCGGAGATCCGCGAATATGACCGCCTCTCCACCACGGTCGCGAATGCCTATGTCCGCCCGTTGATCGCGGGCTATGTCGGCCGTCTGGAGGCCGCGCTCCGGGAACGCGGGCTCGCCTGCCCGCTGCTGCTCACCATGTCGAGCGGCGCGGTGACGACGGTGGAGACGGCGCAGCGCTTCCCGATCCGGCTGGTCGAGTCCGGCCCGGCCGGCGGCGCGGTGCTCGCCCGCAATGTCGCCGCCGGGCACGGGCTGGACAAGGCGCTCTCCTTCGACATGGGCGGCACCACGGCGAAAATCTGCCTGATCGACGATTACCGCCCGCAGCTGTCCCGCAATTTCGAGGTGGCGCGGCAATACCGGTTCCTGAAGGGCAGCGGCCTGCCGCTGCGCATCCCGGCCATCGAGATGGTCGAGATCGGCGCGGGCGGCGGCTCCATCGCGCGCGTCGATGCGCTCCGGCGGATCGTCGTCGGCCCCGACAGCGCGGGCGCCGATCCGGGCCCCGCCTGCTACGGGCGCGGCGGCGGCGCGCCGACCGTGACCGACGCGGACCTGATGCTCGGCCGCATCGACCCGGCCCGGTTCGCCGGCGGCACCATGGCGCTGGACGGCGACGCCGCCCGGCAAGCGGTCGGACGCGATGTCGGCGGCCCGCTCGGGATGACGGACGAGGTGGCCGCGGCCGGCGTCAGCGAGATCGTGGACGAGGCCATGGCCAATGCCGCGCGCGTCCACGCGATCGAGAGCGGCAAGCCCCTGGGCGGACGGGCGCTCATCGCATTCGGCGGCGCTGCCCCGCTCCACGCCGCGCGCCTCGCCGTCAAGCTCGGGATCGACACGGTGGTCGTGCCGCCGGGGGCGGGCGTGGGCTCCGCCATCGGCTTCCTGTCCGCGCCCATCGCCTATGAGGTGGTGCGCTCGCGGTTCGTCGCGCTCGACAATTTCGCGCCGGCGGCGGTGGATGCGCTGTTCGACGAAATGCGTGTGGAAGCTGAAGCCGTAGTGCGGCTGGGCGCGCCCGATGCCGTGCTGGAGGAGACCCGGACCGGCTATATGCGCTATCGCGGGCAGGGCCACGAGATTGCCGTCGAACTGCCGGAACGGGCCGACGCGGAGGACTATCGCGAGCGGTTCGACGAGGCCTATCGCCGCCTCTACGGCCGCACGATCCCGGCGCTGGAAGTGGAGGCGATGTCCTGGAGCCTGGCGCTGGGCGCCGCGGACCGGCTGCCGGCTCGACTGCCGCTGGCGCCGCCGAGGGCGGCCGGCGCGCCCGCAGGCAAGCGGACGCTTTACGATACGGAAGCGGGCGGACCGATGGAGGCGGCGGTGCATGCGCGCGCCGACCTCGCGCCCGGTGTCCGGCTTGCAGGCCCGGCAGTCGTGGTGGAGGATGAGACCGCTACCGTTGCGCCCGAAGGCTTCGATCTCACCGTCGCCGCCTCCGGCGCCCTGGTGCTGACGCGGAGGACGCCTGGGTGAACCCGGACTCCTTGAGGCTTGACGACGCCGAACTCGAGCGCCTGGCGGCGGGCGGAGAGAGCTCTCGGGTCGAATTCAAAGAGCGACTCGAAGGGGATGCCTTGCGGCGAATTGAGGAGGCGGTTTGCGCCTTCGCCAACGACTTGAGCGGCAGCGGGGAACCGGGGGTTGTTTTTGTTGGACTCCGTGACAACGGAACTCCGGCCGGTATCGACGTGACGGACCGGTTGTTGCGCACGCTTGCCGATATCCGCAGCAACGGCAATGTGCTACCACCGCCTATGCTGCTAGCCGAAAAGCGGATGCTGAGCGTCGCCGAAGTGGCGATCGTGACCGTCGCACCCTCGGACTCGCCGCCGGCGCGGTACCGGGGCCGCATCCATGTCCGGAACGGACCGCGGCGGAGCATCGCCACGGCGCAGGAAGAGCGGGTTCTGAATGAGCGCCGCCGTTTCACCGACCGGCCTTTCGACCTCCGCCCGATCTCCAGCGCGACGATTGCCGACCTCCACAGGCGGCGGTTCGAAGATGAGTATCTGCCGAACGCCGTGGCCTCGGACGTGCTGGCGGCGAACGACCGCAGCTATGAGCAACGCCTCGCGGCGACAAAGATGATCGCGTCCACTGACGACGAACGCCCGACCGTGCTTGGCTTGCTTGCACTGGGTATAAGTACGCGGGACTTCATTGGCGGCGCGTGGGTACAATTCCTGCGGATTGCAGGTCATGAAATAGGCGAGGAAATTATTGACGATGTAACGGTTGATGGAACGGTTGTCGATATAATTCGGCAAACTGAGGAAACACTTTATGCCCATAATCGGCGTGCGGTTGATATAGTCAGCAGCAACCTAGAACGAAGGACTGAGGTTTATCCGTTTGCTGCGCTTCAGCAATTATTTCGCAATGCCTTGATGCACCAGAATTATGAAGATACCAATGCACCAGTGCGCGTGACATGGTTCGATGATCGAATCGAAATACAAAGTCCAGGTGGACCTTATGGCCATGCTGCGGAGGGAACTTTTGGTCACCCGGGCGTTGTTGACTATAGAAATCCGAATTTATCCGAAGCAATGAAGAATTTCGGTTATGTACAGCGATTCGGTGCTGGCATTGGCACGGCCCAGAGGCTCTTGCGCAAAGCCGGCCACATGGAGGCAAAATTCGATGTCAATCAAACACATGTTCTTGTTACAATAATGTCAGCTGAGGCCACGAAAGGAGAGGGGAAATGAGCGTACCCGTCCTTACTTTCTTTAACAATAAAGGAGGAGTGGGGAAAACCTCATTAGTGTATCATCTTGCATGGATGCTTTCGGAGCAAGGGAAGCGGATTTTGGCGGGCGATTTGGATCCGCAGGCTAATCTCACTGCGTCTTTTGTGGATGACGAGTCCTTAGAGCCTCTTTGGATCGGCAGTTCGGAAGACCCGAACGCCACAATTTATCAATGCGTACAACCGTTGGCGGAGGTAGGTGATCTAAAGCAACCTGCAATCCAGATGATTTCAAGTGCACTTGGCGTCATTCCGGGAGACTTGGCGCTGTCCAGCTTTGAGGAACGGCTGTCTGTAGAATGGCCTAACGCACTTGGGTCAAGCAGCCTATTTCGTCCGTTTAGGGTGCTAACTGCGTTTTGGCAGGTAATGCAGATGGGTGCAGATCAGATGCAGGCGGACATGATCTTGGTGGATGTCGGGCCCAATCTTGGGGCCATCAACCGCTCGGCGTTGATTGCAACTGACTATGTAGTCGTCCCTGTTGCCGCTGACATGTTTTCCCTTCAGGGATTGCGCAACCTTGTGCCTACGCTGAGAGGGTGGCGGGAAGAGTGGCGCCGGCGTAGGGAAAATTGGCCATCTCCCGACTTTTCCCTTCCGAGTGGCGGAATGCGGCCGATAGGATATGTCGTGCAGCAGCATGGTGAACGTCAGGGTAGGCCGGTAAAGGCATATGGAAAATGGGTCGAAAGAATACCCAGGGAATACGCCCGTATCGTGGACGATGAAGAAGGCCGAAGCATCGCTGACCTGCCGGAGGGCGATGCCAATTGTCTGGCGACTGTACGACACTACCGCAGCTTGGTCCCCATGGCTCAAGAGGCACGAAAGCCGATTTTTGCGTTAAAACCGGCCGACGGTGCCATCGGCAGCCATGCCGCTGCCACTATAAAGGCTTACAGTGACTTTCGTGACCTAGCTGGACGAATCGTGGATCAAGTGGAGCGAATGGAACTGGAAAGGCGAGAAGGGGTGGACGAGTGACCGCTACATTCGATGCCGTGCGACACCAGGTGATGTGGAACCGGCTGCTTTCCGTGGTGGAGGAGCAGGCGCAGACGCTGGTGCGGACGGCGTTTTCCACCTCTGCGCGCGAGGCGGGCGACATTTCGGCGGGCGTCTTCGACCTCACCGGGCGGATGCTCGCCCAGGCGGTGACCGGCACGCCCGGCCATGTGAACTCCATGGCGCTCTCGGTGGAGCATTTCGTTGCGAAATTCCCGCCGGAGACCATGCGCGAGGGCGATGTCTTCATCACCAACGACCCGTGGAAGGGCACCGGCCACCTGAACGATTTCACCGTCGTCTCCCCGACCTTCCGCGACGGGCGGATCGTGGCGCTGTTCGCATCCACCAGCCATGTCGTCGATGTGGGCGGGCTCGGCCAGGGCCCCGACGCCCGGCAGGTCTATCAGGAGGGCCTGTTCGTGCCGCTCATGCCGTTCGCCGAGGAGGGGCGGGTGAACGAATGGTTCCTCGAGATGGTGCGCGCCAATGTGCGCGAGCCGCGCATGGTGATCGGCGACCTCTACGCGCTCGCCGCCTGCAACGACACCGGCAGCGAGCGGCTGCTCGCCATGATGGACGAATACGGCCTCGAAGACCTTTCCGCGCTGGCGGGCTTCATCATTGACAGCAGCCGGCAGGCGATGGCCGATGCGATAAGCGCCCTGCCGCAGGGAAGCTGGGCCCACTCCATGACCATTGACGGCTTCGACCGCGAGGTCGAGCTGGTCGCCCGGCTGACGGTCGGCGACGGCGTCATCGACGTCGATTTCGACGGAACCTCGGGGCTCTCCGATTTCGGCATCAATTGCCCGCTCTGCTACACCATCGCCTATACGAGCTTCGGCGTGAAATGCATCGTTGCGCCGGAGCTTCCCAACAATGCGGGCGCGCTCGACGCCATCCGCGTGACGGCGCCCGAGAACTGCATCCTGAACCCGCCGCATCCCTGCGCCGTCTATGCGCGCTCCAATATCGGCCACATGCTGCCGGACGTGGCGTTCGGCTGCCTGTACCAGGCGATTCCGGACCGGGTGCCGGCGGAGGGCTGCTCGGCGCTCTGGACGCTCAGGCTCGGCGCGGGGCAGGGGATCACGGCGCGCGCCGGCTCCCAGTCCACGCCGTTCCAGATCATGAGCTTCCATTCGGGCGGCGCAGGCGCCCGGCCGGGACTGGACGGCCTCTCCGCAACGCCCTTCCCCTCCGGCGTGCGCAATGTGCCCGTCGAGGCGACCGAAGCGATCACGCCGCTGGTGTTCTGGAAGAAGGAACTGCGCCCCGACAGCGGCGGCGCCGGGCGGACGCGCGGCGGCCTCGGCCAGACCATCGAGGTGGAGAACCGCGAAGGCGCGCCTTTCGGCATCTACGCCACGTTCGAGCGCACCGTGCATGCGGCGCGCGGCCGGGGCGGCGGCGGGCCGGGCGCGCTCGGGCGCCTCAGCCTCGCCTCGGGCCGGAAACTGCGCAACAAGGGCTTCCAGGTCGTCCCGGAAGGCGAGAGGCTGGTCGTCGAGATGCCGGGCGGCGGCGGGCTCGGGGACGCCGCCTCGCGGGACCCGGAAGCGGTGGAACGGGACGTGCGGCGCGGTCTGGTCAGCCCCGAGGCGGCCGCGCGCGACTACGGTTTCGATCCCGGCTCCAGCCGCACCTCGCCCAGCCGCTGACCGGAACGCCGGTCGAAGGTCCAGAAGAGCACCGCGCCGTCCTGCTCCAGCCGGATGACGAGGTCGTCGCCGGCCACGCGCCAGTCCCTGACCTCGGCGCCCTGCGGCAATTGCCAGCGGACCTCGCCGGCCGCCACGGGCGCCAGAGACCGGTTGACGATCGTGACCAGGACGACCGCCACGCCGGCGACGATCAAAACGCCCATGCCTATGACCAGGGCCTTCAGACCCATAGACTGCTCTCCGCCGCTCGTCCCGGCCGCGGATTTGCCATAGTTGTGCGCACAAGTCATCGCCATGGAGTGGGTTCTGTGACAACGGGGGAGGAAAGCACGGTCTTCGAGGCCGTCGCGCCGCTGGAAGCCGACGGCGAGCGGCTCGACCGCATGCTGGCCCGCGCGATCCCCGAACTCTCGCGTTCGCGCATCCAGGCGCTGATGGCGGAGGGGCGGGTGACGCCGTCCGCCCGCAAGGCGGTCGCGGGGCGGCGCTACCGCGTCAGCGTTCCGCCGGCCCGGCCTGCCGAGCCCGCGGCCGAGGCGATTCCGCTGGCGGTGGTCCATGAGGATGCGCATCTGGTCGTCGTCGACAAGCCGGCGGGCATGGTGGCGCATCCCGCGCCCGGCCATGACGGCGGCACCCTGGTGAACGCGCTGCTGGATCATTGCGGCCCTGAACTGACGGGCGTGGGCGGTGTGGCCCGGCCGGGCATCGTCCACCGGCTGGACAAGGACACCTCCGGCCTCATCGTGGCCGCCAAGACGGAAACGGCCCATGCCGGGCTGCGCCGGCTGTTCGAGACGCATGACATCGACCGGGGCTACCTTGCGCTGGCGCAGGGCCTGCCGTCGCCCGCCCGGGGGCGGATCGAGGCGCCCATCGGCCGGGATCCCCGCCATCGCAAGCGCATGGCGGTGGTCGAGCGGGGGCGCGCGGCCGTCACCCGCTACCGGGTCGAGAAGGCATACGGCACGCGGGCATCGCTCGTGGCCTGCCGGCTGGAGACGGGCCGCACCCACCAGGTCCGGGTCCATATGGCCCATATCGGCCATGCGCTCATCGGCGACCCGCTCTATGGCGGGCGGCGGCGGGGGCTGCCGGCCTTTTCCCGCCAGGCGCTGCACGCCGCGCGGCTCGGCTTCCGCCATCCGGCGACCGGGGAGAACATGCTGTTCGAAAGTCCGCCTCCGGCAGACTTTCATGAACTCGCGGTAATGTTGGAAGACTTGAATTTATAGGCTGTTCTTCCTATATTCAGGGCGTGTCGAGAGGGTTCGGACTATGGCCGAAAACATCGTTGCCAGCCGTAACATCCCCGCGCTTAACGGCGAGAGCAATCTCTCCCGCTACCTGCATGAAATCCGCCAGTTCCCGATGCTGGAGCAGGAAGAGGAATACATGCTGGCGAAGCGCTGGGTCGAGCATCAGGACGTAGATGCGGCGCACCGCCTGGTGACCAGCCATCTGCGTCTGGTCGCGCGCATCGCCATGGGCTATCGCGGCTACGGGCTTCCGGTGAGCGAACTGATCTCCGAAGGCAATGTAGGCATGATGCAGGCGGTCAAGCGCTTCGACCCGGAAAAGGGGTTCCGCCTCGCGACCTACGCCATGTGGTGGATCAGGGCCTCGATCCAGGAATACATCCTGCACTCCTGGTCGCTGGTGAAGATCGGCACGACGGCGGCGCAGAAGAAGCTGTTCTTCAACCTGCGCCGCATGAAGCACAGGATCCAGGCTATCGAGGACGGCGACCTGTCGCCCGAGCATGTCACGAAGATCGCCGACGAGCTCAGGGTTTCCGAGGACGAGGTCGTGCAGATGAACCGCCGCCTCGCCGCGCCGGACCGCTCGCTGAACGCGCCGATGCGCATTGAGGGCGAGGGCGAGTGGCAGGACTGGCTGGCCGACGAGGGCGAGAGCCAGGAGGTGCTTTACGGCGAACGCGAGGAGCTGGAGCGCCGCCGGGGCATGCTCGCCGGCGCGATGGAGGCGCTCAACGAGCGCGAGCGGCGCATCCTGCACGAACGCCGCCTGCGCGAGGACCCGGCGACGCTGGAGGACCTCAGCCAGGAATTCGGCGTGAGCCGCGAACGCATCCGCCAGATCGAGGTGCGGGCCTTCGAAAAGCTCCAGCGCGCCGTTCGCGACGCGGTGGTGCAGGACCGGCTGCAGACGGAGCGGGCGATCAACGAAGGTGTCGGCGCCGCCGGAGCGTAGCCGCCTCTGTCCTACCCGGCCCTCGAGAACTCTCCGGTGGCCGGGTCCATCACCCACAGAGTCCCGTCGGCGATGTCGAACCAGGCGCCGTGCAGGCTGAGGCCGCCGCCGCTTTCCAGACCCGACACCCAGGGAAACGTCCTGAGATTCGCAACCGACCGGCGGATCGAGGCCCGTTCGAGCGCGGTCTGCCGCTCCGCATCGCTCAGTCCCCCGCGCCCCGCCATCTCCTCGGCGGCGGGGCGGAGCGGGTTCATCCACTTGCCGATGAAGTCGTCCGGGGAAAGCGGCTCCTCCGGCGGGTGGAGCGCCGCACGGATGCCGCCGCAGCGGCTGTGACCGAGCACGACGATATGCCGGACCTTCAGGCCCTGCACCGCGAATTCGAGCGCGGCCGAAGTCGAATGGCAGGCTTGGTCCGGCTCGCAGGGCGGCACGAGATTGGCGACATTGCGGACAGTGAAGATCTCGCCCGGCGCGGCATTGAAGACCGTCTCCGGCGCCGCCCGCGAATCGCAGCAGCCGATGACCATGACCTCCGGCGCCTGCCCCTGTTCGGCAAGCCGGCGATAGCGGTCCTGCTCCCGCGCATACCGGTCGTTCCTGAAGCGGCGGTAGCCCTCAAGGAGCGGTTCCGGGAAACCGGTCATCGGCGGATAACCTCCCTGGGCGCCGGTTCGTTCGCCGGGCGTCGCCCGGCCCGGCTTGAAGCGGATGAAGGGCGCTCCATATCGCCTGCGAGCAACACTGACAACCGATGGACCCGGAACCGTCATGCCATTCCAGACCGGCCTTCTCCTCTTCCCCAACCTCACCCAGCTCGACATGACGGGCCCCTACGAGGTCTTCACCAAGTTCCCGGACTCCAGGGTCCATCTCCTATGGAAGACCCTCGACCCGGTGACGGCCGCCGGCGGCATGCGGCTGCTGCCGAGCACGACATTCGCCGACTGCCCGCAGCTCGACCTCGTCTGCGTGCCCGGCGGCGCGGGCATGAACCCGCTGCTCAACGACGGGGAGGTGCTGGACTTCCTGCGCCGCCAGGCGGCGGGCGCGCGCTACATCACCTCCGTGTGCACGGGCTCGCTGGTGCTGGGCGCGGCGGGGCTGCTCCGCGGCAGGCGGGCCACGACGCACTGGATGTCGCTGCCGATGCTGGCCGCCTTCGGTTGCGAGCCGGTGGCCGAGCGCGTGGTGGTCGATGGCAATGTGATCACCGGCGGCGGCGTCACCGCCGGCATCGATTTCGCCCTGACCGTGGCGGGAGAACTGCTGGGGGCCGAGGCGGCGGAGCGGATCCAGCTCGGCATAGAATACAACCCGGCCCCGCCCTACGACGCCGGCAGCCCGGAACGGGCCGGGCCGGCCGTCGTCGAAGCCGTCTGCGAAGCGGCCGCGGCGCGGCAGGCCGAACGCGAAGTGGAAATCGAGCGCGCGACGGCCCGGCTCGCCGGCAATTGAAACGGGTCGAACGCCTTGCCGCCAAACCGGCCGTCCCAGATTCATTGTGCATTTTTCTAATGAACTTCATCTGAAATTCGTGCTTGCATATTGGCAATACTGTTGTAATGCAGATTTAATATCAGCATTGCGGAATGAGATAGAGGGAGGGGCAACGAATGGAATTTCGACGCTCAGGGGAAAGCAAATCCTTCTCGCGGTCCCTCAAAGACACGGGGGGGGGGGGGGGGGGGGGTAAACCCCCAGGTCTTCCTGGACTTCTGGCTCGGCCCGCTGCGAACCGCGGCCGACGCTTCCCTGGAGAATTGGCAGAACGGCATGTTGAAATGGCGGATCGGGCCGTTCGCCCGAAGCGCCGAGAACGAGGACTTTCTTCGCACGCAGCGCCAATGGTGCGAACGGATGCACCGGGAGGGGCAAAACCGCTTCTTCGCTGACCCGGCCTGGGAGACCCCGAAGGGCCGGCTGGCGAAGCTGATCATGATCGACCAATTTCAGCGGAGCGTCTATCGCGGCACCCCGCTGGCTTATGCAAACGACGCCGCGGCCGCTTCCCTGTCCCGGGAAATCTGCGAGGACGACCGGGAGCTGTCGGACTACAACGTCATCGAGCGCCTGTGGATCTATATGCCGCTTTCCCATGCGGAGGACCTGAAAACCCAGGAGTTCTCGATCGAGAAAATCGCCCGCTGGAGCGTGGACCTGGTCGCCGAAGCCCCGCCCCGGCGGCGCAGGATCAACCAGTTCGTGAGCTGGTCATTGAACAAGGCGTTCATCGAACACTCCGAGGCGTTGCTCCTCTTCGGCCGCTTCCCTCACCGGAACGCCATCATGCTCCGGTCCCACCGCGGCGGCGAACCGCGCTACCTTACCGACACGCTGCGCCCGCTCTGGAGCTTCACCCAGCCGCCGGACCCGGACTATTTCGCCCTGCTCGGCGCGCTGCACCGGATGGAGGAGGGGCTGGAGGAAGACCGCGTCACCCGCGAGGCGCTTGCCCGCCTGCTTCACGCCGCGGGACTTTCGCCCGAGGACCCGGCTTCGCCCATGGACGTCTTCGACCTCGCCGGCGGCGACGCTGCGCCGTATCCGATTCTCTTCCGCCATCTGCGCCTCCCCGAACATGCCCGGACGTTCGACGCCCTGCGGCGGATGCCGCTGACGGCGGACCTAGCGAAAACGGTCAAGGGTCTCCTGTTGAAGGATGGAGACCTTGCCTGGCCGCCGAGGAGCGCGAAGCACTCGCTGGAGCCTGCAATCGATGTCGCGGCGCTGAGCAGGCTGGTCCGCGGCGGCGAAACGCCCACCGAAACGGCGGACAGTATTCCGGACAGCGGCGGGACGATGGATGACGTTAGCCCAAGTTTAACAGTTTGGCGGTGGCTTCGGTTGATATTGAAGTGTTCTGGTTCGGCAAGGTGTTGATATAGCTTGATTGTGGTTTTGGGCTTGTCGGTGTAGTGCCATTTTATTTTTGTGTTGAGGTTCCGGGGC
>JAJEIH010000148.1 GCA_022827685.1 Alphaproteobacteria bacterium | reverse complement strand
AAAGCGGGCAAGGCTCCGGCTCCTTCAGCCATTGCCCGGACTCTTCAATTGTCACCCCGGCCCCCGAGCCGGGGTCCAGCACCGGTTCTCGCGGCAGCTTCAGCGGTTCAGGTCGAAATAGAGGTCCCGCCAGCCGGGATTACCCTCTTCGATAAGCGCAAGCTTCCAGGCTCGACGCCACTTCTTCAGGCGCTTCTCGCGCTCGATGGCGATGCGGATGTCGTCATGGGGCTCGGCATGGACCAGCCGCGTCACGCCGTAAGTCCGGGTGAAGCCGGGCACCACACCCTTCCTGTGCTCCTGCACCCGCCGCGCCAGATCGTTGGTGACGCCGACATAGAGGGTCCCGTTGCGTTCGCTTGCGAGGATATAGACCCAATAGCCCATCGCGCTCCCTTGCTCCACCGGCGGCGGAATTCCGATGTGGAAGGCGCGATTGTCCCGCCCGCTCCCGTTTCTGTCACTCCCGCCCGTGCGACTTCCCCTTGCCGTCGTCCCGCATGGCGCGCCGCCGCCTCCATATTGCCGCCCCGGACGAAGCGCCGCCTCCCTTTGCCGCCCCGGAAGAAGCACCGCCTTCCTTTGCCGCCTCCGATGGAGCGGAGCCCCCCTTTGTCACCCCGGACGGAGCGTAGCGGAGATCCGGGGTCCAGCCCTGCGCCGCCATCAATCCGCACCGCCGGAACTGGACCCCGGCTCGGGGGCCGGGGTGACAATTTCATGGGAGCCATACGCCGACCGCCGCCCCGGACGGAGCCCCGGCCATGATCGCGCTTTTCGCGCGCCACCCGACGGCGGCGAACCTGGTGATGGCGGCCATGCTGGTGGTCGGGCTGCTGGCGCTCGGGCGGATGAACAAGCAGTTCTTCCCCGATTTCGGCATCGACACGGTCCTCGTCTCCGTGACATGGCCGGGCGCCGGCGCGGAGGATGTGGACAACGCCATCGTCCAGGCGATCGAGCCCGAGGTCCGCTTCCTCGACCGCGTGAAGGCGGTGATTTCCAACTCCCAGGAGGGCTACGCCACCGTAAGGGTCGATTTCGAGGCCGGCACCGACATGCAGGCGGCGCTGGCCGATGTGGAGGCGGCCGTGTCCCGCGTCGCGACCCTGCCCGAGGACAGCGAGGCGCCCTGGATACGGCGCATCGTGCGCTACGAAAACCTGCTGCGCATCGTGCTCGCCGGAGACCTGCCGGAGCGCACGCTCAAGGCGTGGGCGACCCAGATGCGCGACGGGCTGATCCGCGCCGGGGTCGATGAAGTGGAGATGGTCGGCGCCCGCGACGAATGGATCCTGGTCGAGGCGGACCAGCAGGACCTGCTGGCCCTCGACCTGCCGATCTCGGAAATATCGAGCCGTATTGCGGGCGCCTCGCGCGACATACCGGGCGGCGACACCGGCGGGCGCTCGCTCTCGCGGGTGCGTTCGCTCGGCCTCGCGCGCACGGCCGAGGAGGTCGCGGCCGTCGAGGTCCGGGCGTTCCCGGACGGGCGCCGGCTGACGGTGGGCGGGATCGCGGAGGTGAGCGAAGCCTGGAACGAGGACCAGCCGCGGGTCTGGTTCGACGGCCGCCCGGCGGTGGAACTGGTCGTCAAGCGGGCGACGACGGCCGACGCGCTCGAAACCGCCGAGGCCGCCGACCGGTTCCTGGACGATTTCGTGCCGACCCTGCCGCCGGGGGTCTCAGTCCACCGCTACGACGCGGCGGCGGAGCTGATCGACCAGCGCATCGACCTGCTGGTGCGCAACGGCGTCGGCGGCCTTGTCATCGTGCTGGTCGTCCTGTTCGTGTTCCTGAACGCGCGCACGGCGCTGTGGGTCGCCGCCGGCATCCCCGCCGCCCTTCTCGCCGCCATGGCGCTCGCCTGGGCGCTCGGGCACGCCATCAATATGGTGATCCTGTTCGGGACCATCCTCGCCATCGGTCTCGTCGTGGACGACGCCATCGTTGTGGCCGAACACGCCGAGACGCGCGCGCGCCGGGGCGACAGCCCCCTGGACGCGGCCATGCAGGGCGCGCGGCGCATGGCGGGCCCGGTGTTCTCCTCGAGCCTCACCACCATCGCCGCCTTCCTGCCGCTGGTGCTGATCGGCGGCGTGATCGGGCAGATCATCCGGGAAATCCCGATCATCGTCGTGCTGGCGCTGGTGGCGAGCCTGGTGGAGTGCTTCCTCGTGCTTCCGGGCCATCTGCGCCACTCGCTCGCCGCGACCGCGGCCGCTGCGGAGGGCCGGGCCTCGCGCTTCCGCCGGGGCTTCGACGAAGGCTTCCGCCGGTTCCGCGAGGGGCCGTTCCGGCGCACGGTCGGGCGCGCGCTCGACCACCGCTACCTGGTGCTGGCGCTGGCGGTCGGCTTTTTCCTCGTCAGCCTCGGCATTGCGGCCAGCGGGCGCATCGGCTTCACCTTTTTCCCCTCGGTCGAGCCGAATAACATCTTCGCGAACCTCCGCATGGTCCCGGGCACGACCAGCGAGGAAACGCTGGAACGCCTGATGCAGATCGAGCGGGGCGCCCGCGCTACCGCCAAGGACTTCGGAGACCCCGGCCTGGTGCATACCTCGCTCGTCGTCCAGGGCATCGAGCGCAGCCAGGGCAATTTCGGCCCCCGCCAGCGCGACGACGCGGTGGGCGCGGTGGTCGTCCAGCTCGTCGATTCCGACAAGCGCGACGTGCGCACCGAAGCCTTCGTGCAGGCATGGCGGGACCGCAACGGGCCGATCGTCGGGGCCGATGCGCTGACCATCCGCGCCGCGACCGGCGGGCCGCCCGGCCGCGAAATCGACGTGCGCCTCTCCGGCGACAGCCTCGACGACCTCAAGGCCGCGGCCGGCCGCGTGAAGGCCCTTCTGGCCTCATATCCGGGCGTGAGCGCCATCGGGGACAACCTCGCCTACGGCAACCGGGAAATGCAGCTTCGGGTGACGCCGGCGGGCCGGGCAATGGGCTTCGATATCGCGCGGGCCGGCAACCAACTCCGCAGCGCGCTCGAGGGCGATATCGCGCTCCGCTTCGCCAGGGGCGACGAAGAGGTCGAGGTCAGGGTCCGGCAGAAGGAGAACCCGGGCGGGCTCGGCGCGCTCTACCTGTTCGGCCCGAACGGGACCGAGGTGCCGCTGAGCGCCGTGGTCACCGTGACGCCCTCCAGCGGCTACGACGTCATCCGCCGCGAGCGCGGGCGGCGCGAGGTCTCGGTGACGGCGGAGGTGGACGAGACCGTGACCACCAACAACGTGGTGCTCTCCGCGCTCCGGCGCGACGGCCTGGCGGAGATCGCCGGGGATGCCGGCCTCGAATGGCGCTTCGCCGGCAAGGCGGAGGAGCAGGCCGAGACCTTCGCCGACATGGGCGTCGGCGCGGCGATCGGGCTGGCCGGCATGTTCCTGGTGCTCGCCTGGATCTTCGGCAGCTACACCCGCCCGCTGGCGGTGCTGGCTGTGGTGCCGCTCGGCTTCATCGGCGTCTCGCTCGGCCATTTCTTCACCGGCTTCGACCTCACCATCCTGTCGATGATCGGCATGGTCGGGCTGTCCGGCATCGTCATCAACGATTCGATCGTGCTCATCGTGGCGATTGCCGACCACGAGCAGGAGGGCAAGCCGCCGCTGCAGGCCATAGAAGACGGGGCCTGCGACCGCCTGCGCGCGGTGATCCTGACCTCGCTCACCACCATCAGCGGCCTGCTGCCGCTCTGTTTCGAGACCAGCCTGCAGGCGCAGTTCCTGATCCCCGTGGCGCTCACCATCGTGGCCGGCCTGGCGACGGCGACCCTGCTCATTCTGTTCGTCGTGCCGGCCATGCTGGCCATCGGGCAGGACCTGCGGCGCCTCGCCAGGATGCCGCGCGCGGACGAAAGGCAGGTCGTGTTGACCGGACGTGACCCCGGACCGGAGGCCATAACCCGATGAGCCCGCCCCGCATCGCACTGCTCGGCATCATGCTGGAAAGCAACGCCTTCGCCCCGCCGGCGACGGAGGCCGACTTCCGCCGGCATTACTACCGCGAAGGCGAGGCGCTGCTGGCGGACGCGCGGGCCCCGGTCTCGGCCATGCCGGCGGAGATGGCGGCCTTCGTGCAGGCGATGGACGCAACCGGCCCGTGGGAGCCGGTGCCGCTCCTCTTCGCCAACAACCCGCCCTGGGGCCCGGCGGAGTGGCCCTTCATCGCCGGCTGCCTGGAGCGGATCGGGGCGATGCTGGCGGAGGCGGGCCCGGTGGACGGCGTCTTCATCGCCAATCACGGCGCCATGACCACGACCGAAACCCTCGACCCCGACGGCGAGATCGTGGCGCGGCTGCGCGCGCTCGCGGGCCCGGACGCCCCCGTCATCGTGACGCACGACCTGCACGCCAACCTCTCCGAGCGCCTGGTCGAGGCCGCCGACATCCTGATCGGCTACACCACCAACCCGCATGTCGATATGCGCCAGCGCGGCGACGAAGCGGCCTTCGCCATGCGCAAGATGCTGGCCGGGATGCGGCCGAAATCGGCCTTCATCCGCCTGCCGCTGACGCCGCCGAGCGTGACCCTGCTGACCGCCGAGGGGCCTTATGCGGACATGATCCAACACGGCCAGCGGCGGATGCGCGAATCGGGCGGCGAAATCATCAATGTCACCATTCTCGGCGGCTTCGTCTTCTCGGACACGCCGAAGAACGGCATCGCCATCGTGGTGACGGCGCGGGAGGACGAGGTGCCGGCGCGCGCGCTCGCGCGCGAGATCGCGGAATACGGCTGGTCGATGCGCGAGCGTTTCCGGCGAGAGCTCATGCCGGTGGAGGCAGCGGCCGCACTCGCGCTTGAAACCGCCGCCGAGCCCGCCCGTCCGGCGATCATCTTCGCTGATGCCGGCGACAATCCGGGCGGCGGCGGCGAGGGGCGTACCACCTGGCTGCTCAAGGCGCTGGTCGAGGCGGGCGCGCAGCGCGTCTATTACGGCTCCTTCTTCGACCCCGCGCTGGCGCTGGAGGCGCATGAGCTGGGCGAGGGCGCGGAATTCGAGGCCGTGTTCAACCGCGAGGGCGACACGGAGTTCTCCAAGGGCTTCCGGGCGCCCGCGCGGGTGCTCAGGCTGACGGACGGCCGCTTTGTCGGCCGGCTCGGCATCTACCGCGACCGGCTGGTGGAGCTCGGGCCCTCGGCCGCGCTGCAGATCGGCGGGCCGGAGGGCATCACCGTCATCGTCATCGGCGCACGCCACCAGACCGCGGACCCGATGTTCTTCGAGAGCTTCGGCCTCGACATCGCGGACGCCCGGGTTGTCTGCGTCAAGTCGCGCGGCCATTTCCGCGCCGGCTTCATGCCCTGGTTCCCGCCCTCGCAGGTCTTCGAGGTGGACACGGCCGGCCTCACTTCGCCGGTGCTGGACCGTTTCCGCTGGCAACGCCTGCCGCGTCCGGTTTATCCGCTGGACGAAGACGCCGAATGGACGCCGCCCGACTGGTGACGGGCCGCCGGCCACGATTGCGGCAAGCGATCCGACGCCCTATCGTGCGGTTCTGCCGAAAGCGCGGCCCGAACCGCCCGGCAATCCATTGCAGGAGAAGGAAGCACCCATGCAGTTCCGGAAACTTCTGATCGGCTGCGCGCTCGCCGGCCTGGCCGCAGTCCCCGCTTGGGGGCAGGACGGGATGCTGACCGTCGGCCTCAAGGCGGAGCCGTCGTCGATCGACCCGCACTACCACAATCTCGGCCCCAACAACTCCATGGCGGCGCATTACTTCAGCCGCCTCGTGGAGCAGGACGACAAGCTCCGTCTGCTGCCGGGCCTCGCCGTGTCCTGGAAACCGGTCGGGGACACGACCTGGGAGTTCAAGCTGCGCGAGGGCGTGAAGTTCCACGACGGGTCCGATTTCAACGCCGACGATGTGATGTTCACCATCGAACGCGCCCCCAATGTGCCCAAGTCGCCGTCCAGTTTCGGCACCTATCTCAAGGGCAAGACCTTCGCCAAGGTGGACGACTACACGATCCGTATCAGCACCGAGCGCCCCTATCCGCTGATGCCGGTCGATATGGCGCAAGTGCCGATCATTTCTGCCGATGTGGGCGCCGATGTCGCTACGGCCGACTTCAATTCGGGCAAGGCCGCCATCGGGACCGGCCCCTACCGCTTCGTCGAATGGGTGCCCGGCGACCGGTTGGTGATTGAGCGCAACGAGGACTATTTCGATGCGAAGCCGGAATGGAAGAAGATCGTCTTCAAGCCGATCAAATCCGGCCCGGCGCGTGTCGCCGCGCTGCTCGCGGGCGATGTGGACTTCATCGACAATGTGCCGCCTATCGACATTCCCCGCCTCAAGGGCGACGAGAACGTGCAGCTGAGCCAGGGCGTTTCCAGCCGGGTGATCTACCTGCACATGGATCAGTACCGGGAGAATTCCCCGTTCGTGAAGGCGAATGGAGGCGGCGAGATCAAGAACCCGCTTCTGGACGTGCGCGTGCGCAAGGCGATCTCCAAGGCGCTCGATCGCGACGCGATCGTGGACCGGGTGATGGAAGGCGTGGCGATCAAGGCGGGGCAGTTGCTGCCGGAGGGCTTCTTCGGCGTCACGCCCAACCTGCAACCGGAGCCCTACGATCCCGAGGGCGCCAAGGCGCTGCTGGCCGAGGCCGGCTACCCGGACGGCTTCGAGCTTACCATCCACGGCCCCAACGACCGCTATATCAACGACGCAAAGATCTGCGAGGCGGTCGCCCAGATGCTGACCCGCGTCGGCATCAGGACCGCGGTCGAGACCATGCCCAAGGCGGTCTATTTCCGGCGCGCGAGCCGGGGCGGGCCGGACGGCTCGCCGGAGTTCAGCTTCATCCTCGTCGGCTGGGGCTCGGGCACGGGCGAGTCCTCCTCGCCGCTCCGCTCCCTGCTCCACACCTATGACAAGGACCGGGGCTTCGGCGCGTCCAACCGGGGCCGGCACTCCGACCCCGAGGTGGACAAGCTGGTCCAAGATGCGCTCGCCACGGTGGATGATGAGAAGCGCCTCAAGCTGCTGCAAGAGGCCACAGAGCTCGCCATCGGGCGCAACCAGGGCATCATCCCGACGCACTACCAGGTCAACACCTGGGCCGGGAAGAAGGGCCTGTCCTACACCGCGCGGGCGGATGAGCGCACCATCGCCATGGGCGTGACCTCCGACAAGTAGCCGGGAAACGGGCGGGCGGCGGCCCTGCCGCTTGCCCGCCCCGCTCGCGGAAGCGCCGAGGCCCCATGACCGTCTTCGTTATCCGGCGGCTGATGCAGAGTTCGGTCGTCGTTGCGGTGATGTCGCTGCTGGTCTTCGTCGGCGTCAACATCGTCGGCGACCCGGTCGACATGCTTATCAACCCGGAGGCCGATCAGGCCGAGATCGAGCGGGTGATGCGCGACCTCGGCCTCGACCGGCCGGTGCATGAGCAATACGGCTATTTCGTCGTCAACGCGCTCCAGGGCGATCTCGGCAAGTCGTTCATCTTCGGCGAGCCGGCGCTGCAGTTGATCGTGCTGCGCATGCCGGCGACCTTCGAGCTTGCGATCGCGGCGCTCCTGATCGCCGTCGTGCTCGGCATCCCGCTCGGCGTCCTCGCAGGGCTGAGACCGGAGGCCAAGTCGTCGAAAGCGATCATGGCGGGCTCGATTCTCGGCTTCAGCCTGCCCAGCTTCTGGGTCGGCATCATGATGATCATGCTGTTCGCCGTGATGCTGGGCTGGCTGCCCTCGACCGGGCGCGGCGACACGGTGCCGTTCCTCGGCATGCAGGTCAGCTTCCTCACCTGGGACGGCCTGCAGCACTTGCTGCTGCCGGCGATCAACCTGTCGCTGTTCAAGCTCTCGCTCGTCATTCGTCTGGCGCGGGCCGGCACGCGCGAGGTGATCCACCAAGATTACATCAAGTTCGCGCGTGCCAAGGGGCTGAGCGAAAGCCGTGTCGTGCTCGTCCACCTGCTCAAGAACATCATGATCCCGGTGGTAACCGTGCTCGGCCTCGAATTCGGAGGGCTGGTGGCCTTTTCGGTAGTGACCGAGACGGTGTTCGCCTGGCCCGGCATGGGCAAGCTCATCATCGACTCGCTGCACGAGCTCGACCGGCCCGTGGTCGTGGCGTACCTCATGATCGTCGTGCTGATGTTCGTCATTATCAACCTGCTGGTCGATATCATCTATTCGGTCCTGGACCCCCGGGTCCGCCTTCAGGACGCCAGCGCATGACCGCCGGTGTCGGCAGGCCGGCGGAGGCCGCCCGGGTCGAGACGCCGTTCCGCCGGTTCGCCTCGGACTTTCTGGAAAGCCGCATCGCGACGGCGGCCCTGATCGTGTTCGCGGTCATCGCCTTCATCGCGCTCTTTGCGCCCTGGATCGCGCCGACCGACCCCTACGACCTCGCCCAGGTGAGCGTGCTGGACTCGCATATGCCGCCCGGCACCGAGGCCTTCGACGGGCGCATCTTCTGGCTCGGCACGGACGGCGCCGGGCGCGATCTCGTCAGCGCGATCTGCTACGGGCTCAGGATCAGCCTCGGCGTCGGCGTCATGAGCGGCGTCATCGCCATGGCGATCGGCTGCGCCGTGGGCCTTGCCGCAGCCTATTTCGGCGGGCGCGTCGATACGCTCATCATGCGCATCGTCGATATCCAGCTGAGCTTCCCCTCGATCCTAGTGGCGCTGGTGCTGCTGGCGGTGCTGGGCAAGGGCGTGGACAAGATCCTGATTGCGCTTGTGACGGTGCAATGGGCCTACTACGCGCGCACGGTGCGCGCGAGCGCGTTGGTGGAACGCTCGAAGGAATATATCGACGCGGCGACCTGCCTGGCGCTCAGCCATCGGCGCATCCTGTTCCGCCACCTGCTGCCGAACTGCCTGCCGCCGCTGATCGTGGTAGTGACGGTCCAGACCGCACACGCCATTGCGCTGGAGGCGACCTTGAGCTTCCTCGGCATCGGCCTGCCGATCACCGAGCCCTCGCTGGGGCTGCTGATCGCCAACGGCTTCGAATACATGCTGAGCATGAAATACTGGATCAGCGTCTATCCGGGCGTGGCGCTGCTCGTCACCATCGTGTCGATCAACCTGGTGGGCGACCAGCTGCGCGACATACTGAATCCGCGATTGCAGAAATAGCGTCATGGCCGCGGCGACCGCCACCCTGGCCGTGGAGGGCCTGAAGACGCATTTCTTCACCAAAGCCGGCATCGTCAAGGCCGTGGACGGGGTGAGCTTCGAGGTCGGCCGCGGCGAGATCATGGGGCTGGTCGGCGAGTCCGGCTCCGGCAAATCCGTCACCGGCTTCTCGATCATGCGCCTGGTGGACCCGCCGGGCCGGGTGGTGGAGGGCCGCATCCTCCACAATGGCGAGGACGTGGTGGGCATGGACGGCGAGCGGATGCGCAACCTGCGCGGCAACCGCATCGCGATGATCTTCCAGGACCCGATGATGACCCTCAATCCGGTGCTGCGCATCGAGACGCAGATGGTCGAGGCGGTGCTCGCCCACAGCGCGGTCTCGAAGGAGGAGGCGCGCGCCATGGCGCGGGACGCGCTCGGCCAGGTCGGCATTCCCTCGCCGGACGAACGCCTCCGGGCCTATCCGCACCAGTTTTCCGGCGGCATGCGCCAGCGTGTCGCCATCGCCATCGCGCTGCTCAACAAGCCGGACCTGATTATTGCGGACGAGCCGACGACGGCGCTCGACGTGACCATCCAAGGGCAGATCCTCTATGAAGCCCAGAAGCTATGTCGGGAGACGGGAACGGCGATGATCTGGATCACGCACGATCTCGCCGTGGTCGCCGGCCTCGCGGACCGCATCTGCGTCATGTATGCCGGGCGCATCGTCGAGCAGGGCGAGACCGGCGACATACTCGACCGGCCGGCGCATCCCTATACGCGCGGTCTGATCGGCTCCGTGCCGAGCCGCAATACGCGCGGCGGCAGGCTGTTCCAGATTCCCGGCATGACGCCCTCGCTGCTGAACCTGGCCCCGGGCTGCGCCTTCCGGGAGCGCTGTCCGGTCGCGGGCGACGCCTGTATCGTCGAGCCGGAGACGACATACCCGCTGCCCGGCCGCGAGCTGCGCTGCCACCGCCCGCAGCTGCAGGCGGCGCCATGATCGAGGCGCGGGGCATCAGCAAGCGTTTCGTGAAGATGCCGGACCTTGCGGCACGCATCGCGGGCCGGCTCGGCGCGGACGTCCATGAAGAAACGGTCCATGCGCTCGATGGCGTGAACATCGATATTGCGCGCGGCGAGGTCGTCGGGCTGGTCGGCGAGTCCGGCTGCGGCAAGTCCACCTTCGGGCGCATCGTCGCCGGCATCATGGAGCCGACGGAAGGCGCGATCCTCTACCGGGGCCGGGACCTGAAGACCCTGCAGGGCGCGGAGGCGCGCGAAGCCGCGCTCCAGGTCCAGATGATCTTCCAGGACCCGTTCGCCTCGCTGAACCCGCGCATGCGGGTCGAGGACATCGTGGGCGAGGCGCCGCTGCTCCACGGCATCGTCGCGAAGCGCGAGCGCAGCGAGTATATCGACGCCACAATGCGCCGGGTCGGGCTCGATCCCACCTTCAAGCGGCGCTACCCGCACCAGTTCTCGGGCGGCCAGCGCCAACGCATCGGCATTGCCCGCGCGCTGGCGGTGAAGCCGGAATTCCTGGTCTGCGACGAGGCCGTGGCGGCGCTCGACGTGTCGATCCAGGCGCAGGTGCTCAACCTCTTCATGGACCTGCGGCAGGACCTCGACCTCACCTACCTGTTCATCAGCCATGACCTCAGCGTGGTCGAGCATATCTCCGACCGGGTGGTCATCATGTATCTGGGCCGCGTCGTGGAATCGTCCCCCACCGAGCCGCTGTTCGCAGAGCCCAACCATCCTTACACGAAGGCGCTGCTGGCGGGCGCACCGACGCTCGACGCACGCCGGCGCATCTACGAGCCGGTCAGGGGCGAGATCCCCTCGCCGCTTGACCCGCCGACGGGCTGCCACTTCCATCCGCGCTGCCGCCATGCCATGGCGCGCTGCCGCGAGGAAGCGCCGGCGCTGAAGGAGGTCGCCCCCGGCCGGCATTCCGCCTGCCACCTGAACGACAGCTGAGGCGTCCGGCACGGGGGGCGGGACGGACAGTCACCGGGAGGATGCTGAAATGAGCGCGCGCAAGACGCTTTACCTGGCGAACCCCTACGGCTTCTCCGCGCAGCAGAAAGAGGGGCCGCTCCGGGCGCTGGAATCGGCGCTGGAGGCGGTCGGCGCGGAGGTTTGGGAGCCCTTCCGGCGCAACAACCAGATCGACCGCGCGGAGGCCGGCTGGGCCTGGCGCATCGCGCAGGCGGACATGCGCGACGTGCGCGAGGCGGACGGGCTGTTCGCGGTCGTGAACGGCTGCCCGCCGGACGAGGGCGTGATGGTGGAGCTTGGCCTGGCGTTCGCCTGGGACAAGCCGGTCTTCCTCTTCCGCGACGATTTCCGCCGCTGCACCGACAGCGAGCAATACCCCCTCAACCTCATGGTCTTCGCCGGCCTCCCCGCCACCGGCTGGGAGGACCACTGGTACACCTCAATCGAGGAAATCGCCGACCCCGGCAAGGCGCTGGCGCGGTGGCTGGAGAAGGACGAAGGGTAACGGGCCGCGCGAGCGCCCTCACCCCTCCAGATCGCCGTGGATGGCGAATTGTTCGAGGCCGGCGTCCTGGGGCTTGATGGAGCGGAAGCTTTCGCGCACGCCCGCTTCGGTGAGTTCGCGCGCGACCGTCAGCAGGGTGTTGGGGTCGTGGTCCTCGCAGAGCTCGGCCATATGCTCCAGCTCCTCCCTGGCGACGGGCAGCGCCGCCTCGACCGAGGGCGCGCCGTAAACCTGGACGAAATGCCCGGCGAGCCGCGCCGCCAGCGCCTCGAATTCCTCCTCCCGGACCGCGGTGACGGCGACGAAGGTGACGCGCCCGAAGGTCTCGACGCCGAGCCAGCCATTGGCGAAGGCCTGCCGCGCCTTGCCGACAAGGTCCGCCTCGGACCAGTTGGAGAACTCGAAGCCGCCCGGAACGCACCACTCGCCCGTGCGCGCCGGGCTGTGGAAGATGCGCAGGTCGCTTTCGTCGAAATGGATGGCGCGCGCGAGATTCACGTCTCTCCTCCCCGCTCCAGCAGGCCGGAGAGCGGCAGCAGGCTCGTCGTCCCGCCCTCGCGCAGCAGCATGCCGAAGCGCTCGTCTATGCCGACGAAGAGGCCCGTCCGCCCGCCGACCGAAACCTCCTCGCCGATGCCGTGGGCAAGCCCGCGCCATTCCCCGTGCAGCGGCGCGGCGCCGTCGTCGGACCAGCGGTTGATCCAGACCAGCGTGTGGCGCGACCAGCTTTCCAGCAGCGCATCCGGCGCCACCTCCACGCAGCCCTCCTCATAGAGCGAGGTCCGGTCCGGCGCGGCGCCGGGCGCGTCCGCGTCCTCGGCGATGAGCGGCACTTCGAGGCCGACGACCAGCCAGTCGGGCACCTCGTCCGGCCCGCAGTCGGAAGCGTCGGCGCGCAGCCGCCCGCAGGAGGCCCCGTTCACCAGGATTCCGCCCTCCCAGGTGAGATGCACGGCGACCTCCGGCGGCGCAAGCGCGCCCAGCGCATTCTGGAACCCGACCCCGCAGGCCGGCAGCATCACCATCGCGTCCTCCAGCGGCACTTCCGGCGCGAACACGATGGCCGCCTTCAGCCAGTCGGCGGCGATGTTGTAGAAGATCGTTCCGCCGTCGCAGCCGAGCGCCGCCGAGGAGCAGGCCTTGGCGAAGGGATCGACGCGGCCCCCGACCGCCTCGCCCCTGAACAGCGGCGGGAAGACGGGCTCGCTCATCCGGCCCCGGTCTCGATCAGATGTTGCGCGACCTGGCGGAAGGCCGCTGCTTCCGGCGAGGCGGGCTTCGACACCACGATGGGCGCGCCGCCGTCGGATGCGAGCCGGATGCCGAGCGCCAGCGGAATCTCCGCCAGCAGCGGGATGCCGAGCTTCTCCGCCTCGGCGCGCACGCCGCCATGGCCGAACAGATGCTCCTCATGCCCGCAATTGGAGCAGATATGCGTGCTCATGTTCTCGATCATGCCGAGGATCGGCACGGACATCTTGCGGAACATGTCCACGCCCTTGCGCGCGTCCAGCAAGGCCACGTCCTGCGGGGTGGAGACGACGATGGCGCCGGTGACCTCGGCGTTCTGCGAGAGGGTCATCGGCACATCGCCCGTGCCGGGCGGCAGGTCCGCCAGCAGAATGTCGAGCGCGCCCCACTGCACCTGGTTCATCATCTGCTGCAGCGCGCCCATCAGCATCGGTCCGCGCCAGACGACCGCCTCGTCCTCGCGCGTCATCAGCCCGATAGACATCATGGTGACGCCGTGGTTGCGCAGCGGCAGGATGGTCTTGCCGTCGGGCGAGGCCGGGCGGCCGGAAACGCCGAGCATCCTCGGCTGCGACGGCCCGTAAACATCGGCATCGAGCAGGCCGACGCGGCGCCCCTCGGCCGCCAGCGCTGCGGCGAGATTGGCGGTCACCGTGGACTTGCCGACGCCGCCCTTGCCCGACGCGATGGCGACGATGCGGTCCACGCCCGGAATCTGCTGGGGCCCCTGCGGCTCGGAACGCCGGCCGATATTGAGTTCCGGCCCCGGCGCGGCGTCGCGGTGGGCGGTCATCACGGCCGACACCTGCTCGACGCCCGGCACCGCGCGCACCGCCGCTTCCGCCTCGGCCCGCACGCCTTCCATGAGCTCCGCGCGCGCCGGGTCGATCTCCAGCACGAAGCGCACCGTGCCGCCGTCCACCGTCAGCGCCCGCACGGGACCGGCGGAGACGAGGTCCTGCCCGCTGATCGGGTCGGTGACGCCCTTGAGCGCCGCCAGCACCTCCTCGCGCGTTGCGGTCATCCGGCCTTCCCGTCGATGCGCCCCTCGACGCTGTGGCTGAGGTCGAGCCCGTCGATGGTCAGCACCATGCGGGCGGTGAAGCTCTTCCCGGCCGTCCGCTCCTCCCCGGCGTTGCGCATCGCCTCCTCGATCGCCTGCTGGGAGGTCACGCCGACCTGCTTCAGGAATTTGCGCATCGACATGTTGAAATCGCCGCTCATCGGAACCTCCTCCTGCTCCGCCGTCCGGTTTCATGCGAGTTTAGCGGAGTTTAGCGAAGACTCCCCGCAAAGTCCGCGCGGCGTCGGGCCGGAGACGTCAGACCTCGTGGCCGCCCGGGAAAAGCCGCCTACGCATGAGAACGGCCGATCAATCGAAGCGAATCGGTTCCCGCTGGGGCAGTTCCAGGTCCACGCCGTTCTCGGGCCCGAAACGGGAGCGAATGACGGTAACGAGATTCTGCGTCTTCGGTTCGCGCCCGACGGCCTCGTGCAGGATGACGCGCGCTTCCTCTTCCATCGATCAGCCGTTCCCGGCCGCTCTCATGCGAAGGCGGCTTTTCACTTCGTCGTCGAGTTTGCGGATCGTGATGCTCGCCACAGCCGCGCCGCTCCGTTCGTTGCCGCCCGAAGCTAGAAGCGGTGTCCGGCGCAATCAAGGCCGATCCGGCAGTTTGCAGCGAACAGGCCGGTTTCGACAATGCCGGCCGTGACCCCGGCGGGAAATCCGGGCTAGGCTAGCCGTTTCCTCGGCGCGGGAGGAATGGCGATGTCGATCCGGTGGAGACTCGGACTGGCCGCGGTGCTGATGCTGGCGGCGGCCGGCGCAGGGGCTGAGGAGCGCCGCATAACGGTGGCGGCGAGCCCCGAGCTGATCGAGAGCGGGCTGCTGAAGCACATGCTGCCGCGCTTTTCGCTGAAGACCGGCATCCGCGCAACCTCGGTCCCGCTCGAACCCGGCATTGAGGCGGAGGTGCTGATCGGCCCCGCCGTGGACGGGGGCCGCCCGGTCTTCCGCGGCGGGGAGACGGTCTATCTGGCCGGCGCCGGCGCGGGCGCGAAACAGGCGCTGGCGGGCCGCTTCCTCGACTGGCTCGCCTCCGAAATCGGCCAGCGCACGGTGGCGTCCTTCGCGCCGGACGGGAAGGCGCTCTACGAGCCGGCGGCGGACGCCAAAGTGGAAGTGAAGGGCCCGGCGGTGACGGGCGATGCGCTGGCGGGCGAGCGTCTGGCGCTGGTCAATTGCGGGCGCTGCCATGTGGTCGGGGAGAAGAACCGCATGGGGGGCATCGACTCGACGCCGTCCTTCGCCGTGCTGCGCACGCTCGGCGACTGGGAGCGGCGCTTCCGGGCGTTTTTCACGCTAAACCCGCATCCGGCCTTCACGCAGGTCCCCGGCGTCACGCCGCCCTTCGACGAGGCGCGTCCGCCGCCGATCGCGCCGCTGGAGATCACGCTCGCCGACATCGACGCGATCCTGGCCTATGCCGCCTCGCTCGCCCCGGCGGAACTCGCCGAGCCGCTCAAATACGAGTAGCGCCGCCCGCCGCACCGCGGTAATGCGCAGCCAGCCGGCCCGAGAGCGCCAATACCGTGTCGAGCTCCCGCCTCCCGGACCAGGCGGCGAGCTCGCCCAGCCCGATAGCGGCGCCGCCATCCCCGCCGAGCAGCAGCACGGCATCGCCGACCGCAGCGTCCTCGACCTCCGAGAGGTCGAGGGTCAGGTGTTCGAGCGACACGGCCAGGATCGGCGCCCGCCGGCCGCGTATCAGCGCTTCCGGCCGGCTGCCCGGCGCGGGCCGGGCCAGGCCCTGTGCGGCGCCGACGGGCGCGACCCCGGTGCGCCGGCCGCGGCGTATGCCGTAGCTGCCGGCGATGGCGATGTCGCTTCCCTGGGGATGGTCGGAGACCTGCACCAGCCGGCTCCCGACCTCGGCAAGGACCGGCTTGAACGCGGATACATCCGCAACCGAGGCATCGGCGAAGGGCGAGAGGCCGTAGAGCAGGTGGCCGACGCAGACCGCATTGGACCGGTCGGGCAGTCCGGCGGCGACGGAGGCGCTGGCGCCGGCCTGGGTGACCGGCGGCGCCAGCCCTCGCGCTTCGAGGCGCGCGAGCAGCGCGTCGAAAGCGTCGAACCGTTCCCTGGCCCAGTCGCGCCCGCGCGCATCGCCGAAGGGCAGATGCGTATAGAGCCCCTGCACTTCGAGGCCGGGCATGTCGGCAAGACCGGCAAGGAAACCCTCGGCCTCCTCGAGCGGCACGCCGAGCCGGCCGAGCCCGGCATCGACCTTGACATAGACCGGAGCCGGCTTCCCCGCCGCCGCCTGCGCTGCGGCTTCGGCGCCCGCCCGGTCCACGATTGTCGGCACCAGCCCGGCGCCCACGAGATCGGCCATGCCTTCCGGCAGCGCGCCGGCGAACATGACGACGGGCGTGCGCAGCCCCTCCGCGCGCAGCCGGCAGGCCTCGTCGAAGGAGCCCGTCATGAACGCCGCGAGCCCCTCGCCATCGAGCGCCCGCGCCACGGGCGCGGCGCCATGTCCGTAGGCATTGCCCTTGAGCGCGGCGATGCAGGCCTGCCCGGGCGCGCACCGGCGGCGGATCGCGGCGAGATTGGCCAGCAGCCGGTCCAGATCGTAAACGGCCCAGCCGGGATGCGCGGCTTCCGACATTCGATCGCCCTCCCCGGAACGCACCGGCGGCCGGGCGCATGCCCTCGCGCCTGCATCGCGTTTCCGAAATGAAAAGGCGGCCCCCGTCGCCGCCTCCGCTTTGCAGGCACATTACCACGGCTTTTTCGCGTTCGGCTCCGGCGCGGGCAGCGGACCGGCGGCATGGCGCCGGGCTGTCGAATCGCTGCTAGGGTCCGGGCGGTCGAACCCGGAACCCGGTGCCTGCCGACGACAGACGATGAAGAGGCCGCTCCTTCCCGTTCGCGCCGCCTTGCCGGGCCTTCGCAGGCTTGCGCCCTGGGCCGTCCTGCTCGCCCTTCCCGCCTGTTCCGGCGTCATCGACAGTTCCGAACAGCCCGTTACCGTCTTCACCGACCCTCCGGGCGCCTACTGCGTGCTGAGCCGCAACGGTGCAACGCTCGGCGTCGTGTCGTCGTCTCCGGGCCTTCTGCATGTGGACAACAGCAAGCAGGACATTTCGGTTCGCTGCTCCAAGGCCCTGCACGAGAATGAAACCGCCGTGCTCGCCGCGTCCCGCCGGGACCTGAGCATCGGCCAGATCGTGGTGAAGGGGCCGATCGGCCTCGCCGTCGATGCGGGCACCGGCGCAACCCACGAATACCCGTCCGCGATAACGGTCTTCCTGGCCCCGCTCTCGTTCGAGACCGCCGAAAAGCGGGACCGCCATTACGCCCGCCAGAAGACAAGGATGGCCAGGGAAGCAACGGCCGCAATCGCCCGGATCGAGCAGAACTGCGCCGAGCCGCTGACGCGCCTTTGCGAGAACAAGATAAGCGCCGTCAAGGCCGCCCGGGACGCCGGCATCGACGATCTCGAAGCCAGGCGGCTGAGGGCGAAAATCGGGCGCGGCTAGCCGGGCCGTCGGCGAAGCGGCTTTCGGCCGTGAACGGCGGCGTTTTCGTTTTCGGGCGCGCGGACTATATGACCTTGCGCCGGGCGGATTCGAAACGCTGACCGCTGCGGCGCGGACGGGAGGTGTCGGTCCGGCCGATGTTCGAGACGCTTGGATTCGAGGAAACGACGCCGCTGGCGGCTTCCGTCCTGCTCGGGCTGGTGCTGGGCTGCCTCTACGGCGTGCTGGCGCAGCGCAGCGCCTTCTGCCTCCGCCGGAGCCTGGTCGGCCGGTGGCGCGACTGCCTTCCCGCGCTGGGCGCCTGGGTTATGGCGCTGGCCACGGCGATAGCCGGAACCCGGCTGGCGGTTGCCATGGACCTGGTTTCCTTCGAGGCGCACCGCTTTCTCGCCGCGGACATTCCGGTCCTGTCCGCGCTGCTGGGCGGCGCGCTGTTCGGGACCGGCATGGTGCTGGCCGGGGGGTGCGTGTCGCGCCTCACCGTGCTCACCGGCAGCGGCAATCTGCGCGCCCTCTTCGTGCTGGTCGTCTTTGCGATAACCGCCCATGCGGCGATGAAGGGGGTGCTGGCGCCGCTGCGCCAGGCGCTCGGCGAGGCAAGCGTCTATGGCGGCGAAGCGCCGGCGCTGACGGTCCTGCCCGGCGGAGAAGCCTGGCCGCTCGGCCTCGCGCTGCTGGCGGCGGTCTTCGCGCTGCGTTCCGGCGCGCCGGCCTCCCGCCTGGCGATGGCGGGGGTAATCGGCCTGCTGGTGCCGTTGGGGTGGATCGGCACGGGCTTCCTGCTGCTCGACGATTTCGACCCGATTCCGCTCCAGTCGATGGGCTTCACCGGGCCGACGGCCGACACCCTGTTCTGGGCCGTGGCGGCAACCTCCATTCCGGCCGGCTTCGGCACCGGGCTTGCGGCAGGCGTCATCGCCGGCAGCCTGGCCGCGGCGCTGGCGGCAGGCGAGTTCCGCTGGGAGAGCCTCGAAAGCCCCCGGCAGACCGGGCGCTACCTTGCCGGCGCCGTGATGATGGGGGCGGGCGGCGTGCTGGCGGGCGGCTGCACGGTCGGCGCGGGCCTCTCCGGCATGTCCACCGCCAGCCTCGCGGCCCTGCTGGCGCTTGCCGCCATGGCCGCCTCCGCGAAGGTTGCGGGCGCGGTCCTCGCCGGCCGCCATTGAGGCCTGCCCTACTTGACGGCGACCTCCCTGCTGAGGCTGTAGATCGAGCCGTCATCGTCGCGCCATTCGAATTCGAGCAGGCCCGACTCCGGCAGGGACAGCTCGAACCGGATATAGGGATCGCTCGAAACCGCCGGCTCCAGCGCGACGGAGAGCGCCTCCTCGCCGTTGAACCGCACCGTGAAGCTGTTGACGATCCAGCGGGGTATCGGCTTGCCGTCGCGGTCGCGGCGCAGCCCCGTATGCATCGGGTGGGTGATTTTCGTCCTGACCGTGAAGGGCGTGTTCGCCTCGACCGATTTCGGGAACTTTACGCGGGGCGTGGATTTCGCCATGTCCGGCCCCTCACCCGCAGCCGCCGACCGTCACCGAGACCTGCCGGCTGGCCTTGCGGAACGTGCCGTCCGCCATCTCGGCCACCGCGATCACGTTCTGGCTCCTGGCGAGCCGGATGCGGATCGTGGCCTCAGGCGGCGTCAGCCTCCCGAAGGAAAACACGGCCACGCCGGGATTCGGGTTCGCGTCGGCGAAAAGCGCAATGTGCCGCGCGCCCTCCGCAGCGACCCGGACCGGCACCGCGCCGCCATTGTCGGCAATCTCGGGCACGTCCAGCGATACGCCGGCTTCCAGCGCCCTGGCGCCTTTCGTGAAGGCCGCGATGGCCCCGGCGACGCCGTTCGTATCCGCCGCCGCGCCGGCGGGAAGCATCGCCGCAGCGGCGGCAAAGCCGCCCAGCCTCATCACATCCCTGCGCGTCGGAGCCATGCCTGCGCCTTCCCGTGTTCGCCGGACAGATGTCGATATGGTGTCCGGCGGCCGGACTCGTCAAGCCGCCTCGACGCGCTCCCTGCCTGCGATGGTCGTGCGGTGCATGATGCGGCGGTGGGCGGGGTTGTAGGGCGTGACCCGGTGGGTCGTGCAGCGATTGTCCCAGAGCAGCACGTCATGCGGCCGCCAGCGGTGGCGGTAGATGAAGCGCTCGTCGTCGATGAACGCCTCCAGCCGCTCGACCAGCGCCGCCGCGCCTTGCGGGTCCATGCCTTCCACGGCGTCGTTGTAGATCGGGCTGATATAGAGCGAGGCCTCGCCGGTTTCCGGATGGCGGCGGACGAGCGGCTGCCAGACCGGCGGCATGCGCGCGCGCTCCTCGTCCGTCAGCGGCTTCAGCGGCTTCAGCCGGTGGAGGTTCTCGAAATCGTGCCGCGCGCGCCGGCCCTCGACCTCGCGGCGCAACTCCTCCGGCAGCGCGCGCAGCACGGCCGCCATGTTCGCGAACATGGTCTCGCCGCCCTCTTCCGTCACCTCGACGCCGTGCAGCAGCGAGCCGACCGACGGCTTCTCGCGGTAGCTGCTGTCCGTGTGCCAGCGCCGGGCGAGCGAAATCTGGTGCTGCACCGGATCGTCCGGGGCCATCAGGTTTCCGTCCTCATCGACATTGGAGACGCGGAAGATCTCCGGCAGGCGCTTCGAGCGGATGATGTCCTGGTGGAACACTTCGAGCTCGCCGAAGCGGCGCCCGAAGGCGAGCAGCGCCTCGTCCGGGACAGGCTGGCCGGGAAACACCAGCACCTTGTGGCGCATCCAGGCGGCGTGGATATCCTCGAACAGATCGTCGGTCAGCGGCTCGCCCATGTCAAAGCCGGTGACTTCCGCGCCGATCTCCGGCGCAAGCGGTCTTGTCTCAAGCATCGGTGAACTCGAACCCCATGGCGCGTGCGTGGTAGAAGATGCCGCCGTCCTGCACGATCAGGAAGAGCGCGCGGGCGGGCCCCTCATTGTGGTGCGAATGCGAGGAGACGGGCGGGGTGATCGTCGTCGCCCAGGGCGCCCAGTCCTTGCGCCGCCCGTCCACGACCGAGTAGCAGCCCTCGCCCCGCACGATGAGGCTGACGGCGACCGAATTGTGCCGGTGCGGGCGCTGGCTCTGGCCCGGCTCCAGCGCATTCATGGCGCAGGTGAGCGTCGGCAGCGCATTGCGCGTCGCCTCCTGGCGCTCGGCGGAGAAGATGAGCGCGGAGCCCGGGATCTCCTCGCCCCGGCCGGTGCGCATCAGCAGGTCCACCTGCTCCGCGATCTCGGCAGCGGGATAATGCACCGGGTCGGTCGGCGCCATGCCCGGCCCCGGCGCGCGGGCATGGTCGAACGCAAGCTGCGGCTCGTTGGTGACAAGCCAGAGCACGGCGTCCTCTTCCGCCGCCCAGGGATGCGCCTCGCCGCCCGGCAGCAGCATCAGGTCGCCGGCCGCCCAGTTCAGCGCCTCCCCGGCGCTCTCGACGCTGCCGCGGCCCCGGATGACATAGGCCAGCACGCCGGTCGCGTTGAAATCGGCGGCGAGCGTCCCGCCCGCGCGGATGCGGGCATAGCGGGCCAGCACCAGCGGGGAGGTGGCGGGGAAGGCGCAGGCCAGTTCCGCCGAGATGTCGCAGGCGACGAACCCCGTGGGCGCGGCGGGATCGAGCGCGCGCGCCGGCTCCTCGGTGAACACCGCGTCCGGCACGGGCGGCAGCTTCATGTCGAAGGCGTTGGCGGTGTTGAAATAGCGGGCGCGGGCCTCGGCCGGGCTCGCCGGCGCGGCCGGCATGCGGCGGCCGAGTTCGGCAATGGAGCGGGCGCTGTCCGGCATCGGTCCGGCCTCCTCAACCATGCGCGCGCAGCATGCGCCGCGCAATCACCATGCGGTGGACCTCGCTCGGCCCCTCATAGACGCGCATGAGCCGCACTTTCTGCGCCATCAGCTGGAGCGGCAGCTCCCTGGTGACGCCCATCGCGCCGAAGGCCTGCTGGGCATGGTCCACGATCTCGGTCGCCATCTCGGTGGCATAGACCTTTATCATCGACGCCTCGGTGCGCACATCCTCGCCCCGGTCCTGCTTCATCGCCGCATCCATCACCATCAGCGAGCAGGCATGGACCTTGGTCGCGCCGTCGGCGATCCACCACTGGATCGCCTGCCGGTCGGCGAGGCGCTCGCCGAAGGTCACGCGCTGGCTGGCGTGTTCGCAGAGCATCTTGAGCGCGCGCCGCGCCATGCCCACGCACCAGGAGCCCATCTGGAGCCGGCGCACGGTCAGCCGAAGCTGCATCGGCCCGAAGCCGTTGCCCACCTGCCCCAGCACCTGGCGCTCATGCACGCGGCAGTTCTCGAACACCACCTCATAGGTGCGCGCGCCGCCCAACATGGGGATTTCGCGCTCGACGATGAAGCCGGGCGTGTCCTTCTCGACGATGAAGGCGGTGATGCCGCCGCGCGCCCGCTTTTCGGGGTCGGTCAGCGCCATGACGATGGTGAAATCGGCATAGGGCACACGGCTGATCCAGATCTTGCGCCCGTCGATCACCCAGTGGTCGCCGTCCTTGACCGCGCGGGTGGCCATGCCGGCCGGGTCGCCGCCGGCGCCCGGCTCGGAGATCGCGATGGCGGAATGCGCCTCGCCGCTGGCATAGGGCTCCATGTAGAGCTTCTTCTGGCGCTCGTCGGCGACCGCGAGCAGCATGTGGAGGTTGGGCGAGTCGGGCGGGAAGACGAAGGGGGTGATCGTGCGCCCGAGCTCCTCGTTGACGCCCACCAGCGCCACTGCCGGCAGGTTCATGCCGCCGACCTCCTCCGGCGCGTCGAGCGCCCAGAGCCCGAGCTCCCGGCACTTGTCGAGCAGGGGCGCCAGCTCCTCGTCGGTCAGCCGGATTTCCCCGCCCGCCGCCTCGCGCGCCATCACGGCCTTCTCCAGCGGCATCAGCTCGTTGTCCACGAACTTCGCCACCAGGTCGCGCAGCATCACATGTTCTTCGACCAGATCGAACGGCATCGCCCTCAAGCCTCCTCGCTGGCGAAGAGCGTAGCGGCTTCGCCTCGCCGCGCAAACCGGGCGGGTGGACGGACCCGCGAGCATACACGGGATTCAAGAGTGACTGCCGGACCGCGCGGCGTTATATTCCGGATTGGACGGACGATAATTCCGGATTGGACGATAAGCCGTGCCAAATTGGACTCTTTCCTCCGAAACCTTCTTGGCGCGGCACGCCGAGGCACCCGTTCGCCTGGCGCTCACCGACACCCGCATCGTCGCCATCGTGGGGCCGCGCCAGTCCGGCAAGACGACGCTTGCCCGGCGGATCGCCGATGGCGAGGGCCGGGCCTTCGTCTCTTTGGACGATGCCCAATCCAGGCGGTTCGCTCAAGACGACCCAGCCGGCTTCGTCCGGGGACTGCGAAGCGCGGCGATCGATGAAATTCAGCGCGCTCCAAACCTGATCCTGGCGCTCAAGAAGGAAGTCGACGAGCGTCCCGACCCCGGACGCTATCTGATCACGGGCTCGGTCGATTTGTTCAGGGGCGCGATTTCCCCGGATTCCCTGGCCGGGCGCGTCGAGACCGTCGAACTCCTGCCGTTCTCCCAGGCCGAGATCGCCGGCGCCGCTCCGCCGCGCTTCCTCGACCGGGCCTTTGCCGGCGAGTTTCCGGTTATCGAGGAGACGGGGTCGACGACCGATCTGATCGAGCGGGTCATTGCCGGCGGCTATCCGGCAGCGCTCGGCCGCCCCGCCGCGGCCCGGCGGCGTTCCTGGCTGCGCGCCTATGCGCGGGCACTCGCCGAGCACGATGTCCCGGATATCGCGCCTGTCGGGAAACGGGATGAAATGGTCCGTCTGATCGACCATGCGGCCGTCTCGGCCGGCCAATTGCTCAACATGTCCGGCCTTGGCGCGCGCCTCGGTGTCAATGGCAAGACCGTGGATCGCTGGCTGCTGCTGCTGGAGCACATGTTTCTGATCCGCCGCGTTCGCGCCTGGCACAGCAGCCAACTGAAGCGGCTGGTCAGAACGCCAAAGCTCCAGTTTCTGGATTCAGGTCTGCTTGCGGCGCTGCTGCGGACGGAAGCTGCGGACATCGCGCGGGACCGCCAGAAGCTGGGACCGCTTCTTGAGAGTTTCGTGCATGGGGAGATCGCCAAGGCCGCCGCTCTCTCGGACGAAATGACGACCGTCACTCACTATCGCGACAAGGACGGCGTGGAGGTCGATCTGGTGCTGGAGCGTTCGCCGGGCGCCATAGTAGGAATCGAGGTCAAGGCGAGAGCGACCGCGCATCCCCGGGATTTCAGGGGACTGCGGCGTCTGAAGGAAACCGTGGGCGACAGGTTCGCCTGCGGGATCGTCCTGCATGATGGCGAGCGCATTCAGCGTACGGGCCCCGGGCTTTTTGCGATGCCCGTCAGGATGCTATGGGAAGCCTGAGCGAAGGACGGTCCCGTTCCGGCCCGCCATCCGCTTGCCTCCCGCAGCGTCACCCGTAGAGCACGGCGCAGCGGACCTCGATGCTCCAGCGGTCGGGGGCGTCGGGCGGGGTTGCGGGGTCCTCGAAGGCGCTGTGGAAGCTGAAGGTGCAGGGCCCGTCCGCGTCCCCGGCGTCGGCCCTGGCGCCTCCGGACCGGGCGAGTTCGCCCGCCGAGTCCCACTGCTTGATGAGCAGCGCCTCGTCGCGGGTCATGGCGGACCAGTAAACCCAGCGGTGGCGCGGGTCGTGCTTGGCGAAATAGTTCTCGCCTATCCGGTCGCCGTAATGGATTTCGAACACGACCAGCTCCTCCGGGCGCACGCTCGCGGCGTCGCAGAGCGCCAGCGGCCGGGTCGCCACCGGCTCGCGGGCGATGTTGCGCCAGACATTGATGATCGCGAAACGCCCGCTCTCCACCGCCTCTTCCACCGCCTGCCCGTCCAGCAGGGTCGCGCCCCCGGGCAGCGCCGTGCGGTAGGTGTCGTTCAGGGTCGGCGGGCGGGCGAGGTCGCGCAGGCGCTGCGGCGCGCTGGTCAGCGTGTAGTCGCCATGCACCAGATGGGCCGGCCCCTGCACCTGCTGGCCGCCGGCGATGCGCTGCTGGCCGGTCTTGCCCGTGGCGGAGCGGATATTGTGGTCGAAGGCCGCGACGGCCGCCGCCCCCGTCGCCGCCTGCACGATCCCGGCGCATTCCGGATAGTAGGCGCGCACCACGGCCTCATGGTCGAGGAAGTCGAGGCCGGGGTCGGCCATCGGGCGCCGAAGCAACTCGAAGCCGTTGGCGGCAAGCGTCGGCTGCGCCCCCGGCGCAAGGCCGCGCGCGTCGAGGATCGGCATTTCCCGCTCTTCCAGATCGACGCCCACCCGGCCGCTGTCGCTGCCGTCGAGGTCGCGCCGGGTCAGCACCCTGCCGTTGCGGTAGAGGGACGATTCCGCCGACGGCTGCATGTAGTGGAACACGCCGAGGCGCACAGTCTCCGGGGCCGCTTCTCTCGCTGCTTCGGTCATTGCCGGTCTTCCGCTTCCTGACTGTCCATGAGGGCCGGGCGGCAACCCCGCCCGCCATGCCGATACATAGCCCCTATCCGGCGAAAATCCTATCGTCGCCCGGACCGCCGGCCCCATGGCGGGTTCGAAGCGGAAAGCCAGCTTGTTCGAATTATTTTTGAATTATTTCCCGATAAATTCTTGACAGAATAAAAATCCAACCCAATATGGGACGGAGGGAAGGAAGCGGCATTCGCGGGGGCCGCTTCGTTTCCTGTTTCGCGTTGGCGCCGGCGCGAAAAAATCCCTGAGAAACGCACGGGAGAGGTGCGCCCTGCGTCTCGCGCGCGCAATCAGGCGCGCGAACCGCGCCGCCGCGATACGCGCGCCCGCGCCGGCACAGGCGCGCGCGGGATACGCGCGAATCAGGGTCCGCTGCCCGGCCGAGCCGGCGGCGGAGAGAGCGGGACGGAGTGGAACGAAACGAGATGGAGGAACGATCATGCGCCAGGCGGACGGACACAGCTTCGGCGGGGCGGACCGGGCGCCGGAAATCTCCTCGCCCGCCTCGCGGGAAGAGGCCGGGAGAAGAGAATCCGGCGGCCGTCTTCATGCCCGAACCGGCAACAGGATATGAGCCGCGCGCATGGCAAACATGACATTCCATGACACACCATGACGTTCCATGACACTTCCGGCGGGTCAGGCAGCCGCCGGCGTCTCCTTCAGCCAGGCGAGCACGGCGGCGCATTCATCGGTCGGGAAGGCGTGGGCGAGGTCCGGGAGTTCGCGGTATGTGACGGCAGCGCCCCGGGCCGAGAACGCGTCGCGGGCGGCGCGGGCGACGGCGACCGGGAACATCCAGTCCAGCGCGCCATGCGCCAGGTAGATGGGCAGGCCCTTCAGCCTCTCGGCGTCCACGAATTCCAGCAGCATGGGGTGGAAGGTGCCGGCGAAGGGCGCCAGATGCGTCCAGGGGCCATCCGACGGCAGGGCCGAGACATAGCTGAAGGTCGCGCCGTCGCTCATGCCGGTCAGCAGCAGCCGCGCCGGGTCCACCGCATGCCGCTCACGGATTTCCGCCACGATCTCCAGCAGGCGCGGCGTGTCGGGGTCGTCCCCCATCAGCGCCCAGGTCCGGCCGGTCGAGGTCGGCGCGGCGAGGATCGCGCCGGCCGTGCGCGCGGCCCGGAGCCAGCTCCAGAGGAACAGCCGCCCGTGGCCGCCGCCGCCGTGCAGCGCCACGACGAGCGGCGCGGGCTCCTCCGGCTCCAGGTCCTCGGGCACGAACAGCGACCAGCCGCCGCGCTCGCCGCGGCCGTTGCCGAAATGCGTCACGCCCGCTTCCGGGCGGGAGGCCCGGGCGAGGCGCTCCAGGCGCTGCTCGTCGCCGCGCGCCGGAGGTTCCAGGAAGAACTTGCTGACCGGCGGCAGCATCGGCGAAAGCGGGTAGAGATATTCCAGCGCCAGGGCGCGGGCGCGCGTGCCGCGCAGCGCCTCCTGCATGTCTCCCGTTCCTCCCGCCACCTCCATGCGCGCCAGCGCGTCGAGCGCCGTGTCGGCGCTGCCCGCAAGCGCTTGCTTCGGGCCGTTGAGCCGGTCCGGCCAGGCGGCTTCCTCCAGCGCCGGGCGGGCATTGCGGAGAGCGCCGTCGAGCGGGGAGAGGATGGACCAGAGCCGCTCCAACCCCTCCGGGTGGAGATTGCGGGCGGCGAATTCGAGGCCGTCCAGCGCGTTCAGCAGCGGCGGCAGAATGCCCGTTATCGCATCGACAAGGCGGTCGTTCTCGTCTGTCATGGGCACGCAAGGTAGCATGGCGCCGACCGGGGCCGCGGCGGACCGGAGAGAAACCGATTTCCGACATGCAGGTTGAGCGCTCCTCCCCGCCGCGCGGCGTGTTCGCGCCCTTCGCCGTGCGCAGCTTCCGGTTCCAGTGGCCCAGCGACCTGCTGACTTCGCTCGCCTTCGAGATGGAGACGCTGATCCTCAACTGGTTCGTGCTCGTCGCGACCGGGTCGGTGATGCTCCAGACCGCGTTCGCCGCGCTCCAGTTCCTCGGCACCCTGCTGGCCCCGGCGATGGGCTCGCTCGCCGACCGGCTCGGCCGGCGCGCCATGATCGCGGCGATGCGCGGCTTCTACCTCGTGCTCGCAGGCTGTCTGGCCGGCCTCGGCCTCACGGACAGGCTCGACCCGACCGCCGTGTTCGTCATCGCCGCGCTCGCCGGGCTGGTCCGCCCGTCCGACCTTGTGATGCGGAACGCGCTGGTCGGCGACACCATGGCCGACCGCCTGCTGGTGAACGCCATGGGGTTCTCGCGGACGACGCAGGACCTTGCCCGCATCGCGGGCGCGCTCATCGGCGCCACCCTGTTCGAATCGCTCGGCATCGGCCCCGCCTACCTGGTCGTCGCCGCCTTCTACCTGGCGGCCTTCGCGGTGAGCTTCGGCGTCGGCGGGCGCCGCGCGCGCCCGCGCGGCAGGGGCCTGTCCATGCTGGCGGAGCTCCGGGCCGGCTTCCGGCATATCCGGCGCACACCGGCGTTGATGGCCGCCATGTGGCTGGCCTTCCTGGTCAATCTCACCGGCTTCCCCGTCTCCAGCGGGCTGATGCCCTATGCCGCGCGCGAGGTTTACGGGCTGGACGCCATCGGCCTTTCGCACCTTCTGGCGAGCTACGCCGCCGGCGCGCTCATCGGCTCCTTCTCGATGGCCGTGGGCGGCGGTCCGCGCCGGTCCCCGGTCGGCGCCGTGTTCGCGGGCGTCGCGGTCTGGTACCTGCTCCTCGTCGTCTTCTCGCAGATGACCGAGAAATGGGCCGGCATGGCGGTGATGGTCGCGGTCGGCACGGTACAGGGCGGAGCGATGATCGGCCTCTCCGTCCTCCTCCTGCGCCGCAGCAATGCCCGGCTGAGGGGCATGGTGATGGGCGTGCGCATGCTGGCGGTTTACGGCATGGCGATCGGCCTGCCGCTCGGCGGCGCGCTGATCGAGACGGTCGGCTACCGGGCCGCCGTGCTGAGCTACGCGCTTGCGGGCCTCGCCGGCACGGCGTTCATCGCGTTCCGCTGGCGCGGGGCCCTGTTCGGGGCGGAGGCGGCTGGACGGCGTTCGCGAATGACGGCAGGCTGAAAGACGGAAACCGGAGCCGGAAACCGAGAAAGATGAGCCGAAAACCAGACCGCCAGATCGCCCTGGTCGCCTTCCTCCAGGCGCAGAATTGCTCGACCCTGCCCGCCGCCTGGCGCCATCCGGACGCGCGGCTGGACTTCATGACGGCGGACTATTACCGCGACCTCGCCCGCCTGCTGGAGCACGGCAAGTTCGATATCGGCTTCTTCGACGACCGCCTCGCCATGCCGGACATGTTCGGCAAGGACCACGCGCACACCGTCGAGCACGGCATACGCTGCGTGAAGATGGACCCCATCGTGACCCTGATGGCGATGGGCATGGCGACGGAGCGGCTCGGCCTCGGCGCCACCTGCTCGACGACCTATTACGACCCGTTCCACGTTGCGCGCATGTTCTCCACGCTCGACCTCATGTCCAGCGGCCGCGCGGCCTGGAACGTCGTCACCTCCGTCAACGAGAACGAGGCGCTCAACATGGGGCGCGACGGCGTGACCGCGCACGACCTGCGCTACGACCGGGCGGACGAGTTCATGGAGGTTGTTCACGGACACTGGGACGCCTGGGACGACGATGCGCTGGTGCTGGACCAGGACAACAACGTCTTCGCCGACCCGGACAAGGTCCACCGGCTCGACCATGAGGGGCCGTTCTTCAAGTCCCGCGGGCCGTTCACCGTGCCGCGCTCGGCGCAGGGCCATCCGGTGGTCATCCAGGCCGGCCAGTCCGGGCGGGGCCGGCGCTTCGCGGCGCGCTGGGGCGAGCTCATCTTCGTGGCCTATCCGACCCTCGAAGCGGCGAAGCCCGCCTACAAGGCGCTGAAGGACGACTGCGCCGCCCACGGGCGCGACCCGGACGGCATGAAGATCGCGAGCCTCTTCTACCCGATGGTCGGCGAGAGCCTGATGGAGGCGGAGGACAAGCGCGCGCTCTACGACACGCTGCCGAACGAGACCGACCAGCTTTCGCTGCTTTCCGAGGCCCTCAATTACGACTTCGCGAAGAAGGGCATGGACGAGCCGTTCAGCGACGAGGAGATGGAAGGCCTGACCGGCATGCAGTCCATGCGCGACCGCGCCGTGCAGGTGACCGGCAACCCCAACCCGACGGTGCGCGACTTCATGACCGCCACCGGGCGCGGGCTGCTCAAGGACCCCTGGGTCGGCGGGCCGAAGGAGGTCGCGGACAGGATGGAGGAGTTCTTCGTCGAGCGCGGCTCGGACGGCTTCGTCATCGGTGCGACCCATTTCCACGGCAGCTTCGAGGACCTCATCACGCATGTGGTGCCGGAGTTGCAGAAGCGCGGCCTCTACCGCAAGGACTACACCGGCCCCACGCTCCGCGACCATCTCGGCCTCGACCATCCCCGGCCGGGCCACTGGCGGCACTGAGGCGGGCGGCCGGGCGGGCTTCCGGACCGTGACGCCGGAAGCGGCGGCGCTTCCGGGGAGGAACAGGCGGGCATGGCGGAGAGGGTGGAATGCGTCATCATCGGCGCGGGCGTTGTCGGCCTCGCCTGCGCGCGCCGCCTCGCCATGGCCGGCCTGGAGGTGGTGGTGCTGGAGGCTGCGGAGGCCATCGGCACCGAGACCAGCTCGCGCAACAGCGAGGTCATCCACGCCGGCATCTACTATCCCGCCGGCAGCTTCAAGGCGCGGGCCTGCGTCGAGGGCAAGCATTTCCTCTATGACTACTGCGCCGAGCGCGGCCTGCCGCACAAGCGGATCGGCAAGCTGATCGTCGCCGCCGACGAGGACCGCATCCCCGAGCTGGAGGCCCTGCAGGCGCGCGCGGCGGCAAACGGCGTGCCCGACCTGGAACTGCTGACGGGCGCGGAGGTGCGGGCGCTGGAGCCGGCGGTGAAGGCGGCGGCCGGGCTGCTCTCGCCCTCCACCGGCATCGTCGACAGCCACGCGCTCATGCTCGCCTTCCAGGGCGATGCGGAGGAGGCGGGCGCGATGATCGCCTTCCATGCCCCGGTCGTCCGCGGCCGCGCGCTCGACGACGGCATCGAGCTCGAGGTCGGCGGCGCGGAGCCGATGACGCTCGCCGCCGGGCTGGTGGTCAACAGCGCCGGGCTGGCGGCGCCGGAGGTCGCGGCGAGGATCGAGGGCCTCGACGCCCGCCATATCCCGCGGGCCCGGTTCGCCAAGGGCAACTACTTCTCCGTCGCCGGCCGCCAGCCCTTTCGCCGCCTGGTCTATCCGATGCCGGAGGCGTCCGTGCTCGGCGTGCATGTGACGCTCGACATGGCAGGACAATGCAAGTTCGGCCCGGACCTCGAATGGCTGGAGACCCCGGAATACGACGTGGACCCGGCTCGCGCCGAGCGTTTCTACGACGCCGTCAGGCGCTACTATCCGGGGCTCGCCGACGGCGCGCTGCAACCGGCCTATGCCGGCATCCGCCCGAAGATCCACGGCCCCGGCGAGGCGCAGCGGGACTTTCTCCTCCAGGGCCCGGAGACGCATGGAGTTCCGGGCCTCGTCAACCTGTTCGGCATCGAATCGCCCGGCCTCACCGCGTCGCCCGCCATCGCCGAGGAGGTCGCCCGCCTGGCCGGAGCGCCGTGACGACGGCCGCGCCCTCCCCGGCATTGCGCGGCATCGGATTCGCGGTGCTGGCAGGGGCCTGTTTCGTGTGCATGCAGGCCGCCGCCAAGGCGGGCGCGGAGGCGGGCTATCCGGCCGTCCAGGTCGTCTGGGCGCGTTTCACCCTGCATCTGGCGGCGCTCGTCCTGCTGATGCCGCACCGCTTGGGCGCGCTGTTCCGCACCGGGCGCCCGGCCCTGCAAACGCTGCGCGGCGGCTTCCTCGTGGCCTCGACCGCCTGCTCCTTCGCGGCGCTGGAGCTACTGGCGCTGCCGGAGATGACCGTCATCACCTTCGTGGCGCCGCTGTTCACCATGGCGCTCGCCGTTCTCTGGCTCCGGGAGCACGTCGGCGCCAGGCGCTGGGCGGCGGCGCTCGTGGGCTTCGCCGCGGTCGCCGTGGCGGCGGGACCCGACGGGCTGACGGCGAATGCGGGCGTGCTGCTGGCGCTCGGGATGGCGCTCTTCTACGCGCTCTACCAGGTCGCGACGCGCGCGCTCCGCCATGCCGCGCCCGCACCGACCGCGCTCTTCTACGCCGCGCTTACGGGCGCGGCCGCGACGTCGGCCGTCGTGCCCTTCTTCTGGCGCGAGCCGGACCTCGCAGGCTGGGGCCTGCTGGCGCTCCCCGCGCTCTTCGGCGCCGTCGGCCAATACGTCCTCATCCGCGCCTACGAGACCGCCCCGGCTGGGCTGGTGGCACCCTTCATGTATATCGAGTTCGTCTGGTCGGTCGCGCTCGGCGTCGCGGTGTTCGGGTTCTTCCCCGATAGCTGGACCCTGGCGGCGGCGGCCATCATCATAGCCAGCGGCCTCTATATCCGGCACCGGGAGCGAAGAGCGCCATGCAGTTCGGACTGACCGAAGACCAGACCGCCCTCAAGGAAGCCGCCGGGCGCTTCGCCCGCGAAGTGCTGCTGCCCGGCTACCGCAAGCGCGAGGACGACGCCGCGATGGGCGCCGAGCTCATCCGCGAGATGGGCCGCCTCGGCCTGGTCGCGCCCTCGCTGCCGGAACGCTACGGAGGCATGGGCATCGACGGCGTGACCGCCGGCCTGCTGATCGAGGAGATCGCCTATGGCGACCTCAATGTGGCCTATGTGCCGCTGCTCTCCTCGCTCAGCGCCGACATCCTCGCCCGCCACGGCGACGAGGCGCTGGCCGCGGCGCGGCTGCCGGCCATCGCCGAGGGCCGCGAAACCATCGCGCTCGGGCTTACCGAGCCGCGCGGCGGGTCCGACGCGGCCAACCTGCAGCTGCGCGCCCGGCGCGACGGGAACGACTGGGTGATCGACGGCGAGAAGGCCTCGATCTCCATGGCGGCCCATGCCGACAGCGTGCTCGCCATGGCGCGCACCGACCCCGACCGCCCCGGCGCGCGCGGCGTGACCGCCTTCCTGATCGACCTCGATGCGCCCGGCGTCTCGCGCTCGGCCTATGACGACCTGGGCTCGCTCGCGGTCGGGCGCGGCTCGATCTGGTTCGACGGCGTGCGCGTGCCGGACAGGAACCGAGTCGGCCCCGAGGGCGCCGGCTTCACCCAGACCATGCAGGGCTTCGACTATTCGCGGACCCTGATCGGCCTGCAATGTCTCGGCCCCGCCCGCGCCTCGCTGGACGAGACCTGGCCCTACACGCTGGAGCGCGAGGCCTTCGGCCGCCCGATTGCCGAGTTCCAGGGCGTCACCTTTCCGCTCGCCGAATACGACACCCAGGTCGAGGGCTGCCGGCTGCTCTGCTACCGCACACTCTGGCTGCGCGACCGTGGGATGCCGCACACCAAGGAGGCGGCGATGTGCAAATGGTGGGCGCCGAAGCTCTCCGTGGACACCATCCATCAGTGCCTGCTGACGCACGGCCATCTCGGCTACAGCCGCGACCTGCCGCACCAGCAGCGCCTGCGCGACGTGATGGGCCTCGAGATCGGCGACGGCACCGCCCAGATATCCAAGATGGTGATCGCGCGCGAGACCGTCGGCCGCGCCGCCGTGCAATACGCCCGGCGCTGACGCTCAGCCTTTCCGGCCGGAAACCCGGACCAGGATGCCGGGCAGGAAGTCCTCTACGGTGATGTCGCGGAAGCCCGCCGCCTCGAAATAGCCCGCGACCTCGGCGCTCGAATGGGCGAGGCCGGTGGAGGCGTGCAGCGTTTGCGCGAGGCCCCAGAGCGCGGCGTCCGCAGGCCCGGACCGGTCCGGCGCCAGCGCCTCGCCGATCAGGTGGAACGCGCCGCCCGGCAGCAGCGCGTCATGGGTCTTCTTCACCACCCGCGCGATCTGCCGACGCCCGTACATCGGCAGGTTCGACGCCATGACCGCAAGGTCGCAACCGGCCGGGAAATCGTCCTTGTTGAAATCGCAGGGCACGGCTTCGATGCGGTCCGACAGGCCGGCCTCGGCGATGTAGCCGCGCGCAACCTCGCAGACCGCCGGCAGGTCGAGCACCACCGCCTGCAGCTCCGGGTTCGCATGGCAGGCCGCGATGCACCAGGCGCCGGAGCCGCCGCCGATATCCATCATGCGGGTCTTGACCGACAGGTCGGTCGTGCGGGCGAACAGCCGGCCCGCGCCCGCGCCGACCGCCCGCGTCGCCTCATGGTAGCGCCGCGCCTCCTCCACGGTGATGTCGGCGACGGAGGCGTTCCGCTCCAGCGGCGGACCCGGCCGGCGCAAATGGTCCGCGAGCCGGCCCCACTCGTTCCAGTCCGGCCTGGTGAAGAACATCCAGGGCGCGGCGTAGTTGCGCGAATCCGCCACCAGGAAGCGGTCCACGTCAGGGGCGTTGACCAGCCGGCCCCCCTCGCGCCGGATGAGGCCGAGGCCAAGGCAAGCCACGATGATCCGCTCCCCGTTGGGCGCCTCCAGGCCGAGCGCGGCAGCAAGCGCCTCTTCCGTGTCGGCGCCGCGCGCGATCTTGGTGAACAGCTCCAGTTCGACCGCAGCGAGCAGCGTCCCGCTCTCCCGGTAGGCGCGGGCGAGGCGTTGCAGGCGGACAGTGTCGGGGCGCGCGCCCTCAGCCATAGCTGGCGGACATGCCTTCCGAGGGGTCCATATGCGCGCCATAGGGCGGGATCGGGTAGCGCAGTCCGACGCGGGAGAGCTTCTCCATGCCCTCGACGCCGCGCGCGAACTCCTCCGGCGGCATGGCGATCAGCATTTCGTCGTCCGCCACGCCGCCATAGCGGCGCTCGGCATAGCAGGGGATCGAGATCGAGGTGTCGCGCGTCAGCAGCGCCTTGCCCCAGCTGTCGGCGCAGGCGCTCTCGCCGGTGATCGACATGTCGTAGCGCCGGTAGCGCTTCCATTGCAGGCCGTTGACGAACAGGATGATCTGACCCGGCGTGCCGTAGAACAGCACGATGTCCGGCGGGTCGAGGCGGCCGGAGCGCAGGGGCGAGACAACCGTGCCGACGTACTTGCCGAAGGTCTGGCGGGGCATGTGCGCCTGGTGCTCGCGCGCCGCCTCGCGGTCTGCGAACCACACGCCGTCCATATGCTCGCCCGAAAGCGTGCCCTCGTCCGGCAGGTCGATGCCCATGACGCCGCCGCAATTGGACTGCGGGCGCACGTTCTCCGCCGTGATGCCGAGCGTGAAGCCGGCGATCCGGCTCTGCGTGACAAGCTGGCAAGTGGTGTGGAAGCGCCCCGGCTTCGGGCGGCGCAGCCCCGGCACCGTCTCCATCTCCTCCAGGCTTTCATACTGCTTCATGCCGATCGGCAAGGTGCGGATCTTCAGCAGGTCCTGCAGCTTGACGGCGAGCGTGCGGAGTTCGGCGGCGCCGACGGCGGTTTCTTCGCTCATTTCGGGAGGGCTCCCCTTGCGGCGGTAGGCGCGCTCATCATAGCGTCTCGCCGGAGTTACGCGAGGAAGGAACGCTCCCATGATCTTCGACCACCGCATCTATACCTGCCGCCCCGGCACCGTACCGAAGGCGATGGCCCTCTACGAGGAGCACGGCTACCCCGTGCAGACCCGCTACCTCGGAGAGCCGGTGCTCTACGGCATCACCGAGACGGGGCCGATCAACACCTATGTCCATGTCTGGGCCTATGAAGACGCGGCCGACCGCGCCAGCAAGCGCGCCGCCATGCAGGCCGACCCGGAATGGCAGGCCTATCTCGAACGCTCCGGCGAGGCAGGCTACCTGCTCAGCCAGGAGAACCGCATCCTGCAGGCCGCGCCGTTTTTCAAGCCGAAGCGCTAGGCGCACCGATTTCATCCAGTCACGGGAAGAGTTGCGGCGGCCCGCCTTTCGGCGCAGCATGGGCGAGCCGCCGCGACGCCCGGTACCTCGGCGCTGCGGACGGTGAGGAGCCTCACCATGCACGACACCGCGGGAATGCGGCCTGTCCGCTTCCGGCTTCGAGAAAGTCTCGCCGGTCTCTCCTGCGCGGGGCGGCGCATTCTGTTCCTGACCCTGTTGCCGGCGTGCCTGTTCGCCGCGTCTGCGGCAAACGGGCAGCAACCGGATACGCCGGAAAATCGTGTGGAGGCGGCGAAGACGTATCTCAAGCTCGTGCCGGTGGAGCGGATGGCCGACCGCGTGGCAGGCAATGTCCTGTTGCTGATCCCGGAAGAAAAACGCGGTCTCTTCCGGCAGGGCGTGTCCGAGGGACTCGCCGCGGCCGACATCGAGACCATCATGGTGAAGATCGTCGCCAAGCACTTCACCGCAGCCGAGATCGAGGCCATGACCACGTTTTACGGTTCGGCCGAGGGGCAGGCCATCGAGAGGAAGCTGAAAGGCTACATGGCGGATATCAGCCTTCACGTCATCCCGATCATTCAGAAATCCGTCACGGAAGTGATGGAGAAGCATTTCGAATAGGCGCGGCCTCCGCCGCGCTTCCGGAAAGGTTCGAAAATGGAACAATTCGGCATCGGCCAGCCGGTGCGGCGCAAGGAAGACGCGCGCTTCGTCACCGGCGCCGGGCGCTTCACCGACGATATCGACATCGCCGGCCAGACCCATGCGGTCGTGCTTCGCAGCCCGCACGCCCACGCCCGCATCGTGAGCCTCGATACGCGCGCCGCCGGGTCCGCGCCGGGCGTCGTGGCCGTGCTTACCGGGAAGGATGCGGCGGCTGACGGCCTGCCGCTGCTGCCCTGCCAGGTGGACGTGCCGGGCGCGGGCGGGGCGCGCATGGCCGATCCGGGCCGCGCGGTGCTGCAGACGGAGCGGGTGCGCTATGTCGGCGATCCGGTCGCCTTCGTGGTGGCGGAGACGGCGGAGGAGGCGCGCGACGCCGCCGAGCTTGTCGAGGTCGAGTACGAGATGCTGCCGGCCGTCGCCACGGCCGCCGAGGCGGATGCGCCGGGCGCGCCGGTCCTGCACGAAGCGGTCGGCTCCAATCTCTGCGTGCACTGGCTCAGCCATGACGGCGCCGAGGTCGAGGCGGCGTTCGCGCGGGCGGCGAAGACCGTGAGGGTGGAACTCGCGAACAACCGCGTCGTCGGCAACCCGATGGAGCCGCGCGTCGCCATCGGGCAGTGGGAGGCGGATGCGGAGCGCTATCTGCTGCATTCTCCGACCCAGGGGGCCGTCCGGGTGCGCAACGGCCTCGCCGACATCGCCTTCGAGGTGCCGAAGGACCGGGTGCGCGTCGTCTCGCCCGATGTCGGCGGCGGCTTCGGCCTGCGCGGCAAGCTGTTCCCGGAAACGGTGATGGTGCTCTGGGCCGCCCGGCGCCTTGGAAGGCCCGTCAAGTGGCGGGCCGACCGCCAGGAAACCATGCTCGCCGACCCGCATGGCCGCGACCACCTGACGGCGGCGGAAATGGCCTTCGACGGTGAGGCGCGCATCCTCGGCATGAAGGCCCGCACACTCGCCAATCTCGGCGGCTACCTCTCCGATTTCGGGCCGAGGATCCCGACCGTGGCCGGCGCGCGCATCGCCGGCTCGGTCTATCACGTGCCGGCCATGCAGTTGTCCGTGCGCTGCCTCTTCACCAACACCGTGCCGACGGACGCCTATCGCGGCGCCGGGCGGCCGGAAATCTGCTACCAGATGGAGCGCCTGCTGGACGCGGGCGCGGCGGCGTTCGGCCTTTCGCCCGCCGAAATCCGCCGGCGCAACTTCATCCGGCCGGACGCCCTGCCCTATACCAACCGGGTCGGCATGGTCATCGATTCGGGCGCCTTTGCGGAAACCCAGGAACAGGCGCTGGAGCGCGCCGATGTCGCCGGCTTCGACCGGCGCCGGGCGGAGTCGGAAGCCGCCGGCAAGCGCCGCGGCCTCGGGCTCGGCTACTATATCGAGGCCTCGGGCGGCGCGCCGGTGGAACAGGCGCAGCTCCGCTTCGAAGAGGATGGCGGCGTCTCGCTCATCATGGGCACCTTCAGCCACGGCCAGGGCCACGAGACCGCCTTCGCCCAGATCGTCCACCAGAAGCTCGGCATCGCGCTCGATGACATCCGGCTCCTCCAGGGCGACACGGCATTCGTCTCCTTCGGCAACGGCACCGGCGGCTCGCGTTCCTCGCAGATGGGCGGCGTCTCCGTTTCGCGCGCCTGCGCGCAGATCGTCGAGAAGGCCTCGCGCATCGCCGCGCACCGGCTGGAGGCCGCGCGCGCCGACATCGAGTTCGCGGACGGGTCTTTCCGCGTCGCGGGCACGGACCTTGCCGTCTCGCTGACGGAGGTCGCGCGGATCGCGCACGACCCTGCGGCCCTGCCCGAGGGCGAGGAAGCGGGCCTTGACGAGACCTGCCGCTACCAGCGCCCGACCGAGTGCAACTTCCCGAACGGCTGCCACATTTGCGAGGTCGAGGTGGACCCGGAGACCGGGCAGGTCCGGGTCGTCAGATACACCGCCGTGGACGATTGCGGCATCGTCATCAACCCGCTGCTGGCCGCGGGCCAGGTGCATGGCGGCGTCGGGCAGGGGCTCGGGCAGGCGCTGCTGGAGCACACGGCCTATGAGCCGCAGAGCGGCCAGTTCCTCGCCGGCTCCTTCATGGAATACTGCATGCCGCGCGCCAGCGATTTCCCGGAGATCGATGTCGGCTTCAACCCGGTGCCGAACCCCTCGAACGAGCTCGGCGTCAAGGGCATCGGCGAGGGCGGGGCCTGCGGCGCACCGCCCGCGATCACCGCCGCCGTCGCCGACGCGCTCGGCATCTCCCATATCGACATGCCGATCACCCCGGAGAAGGTCTGGCGGGCGCTGAACCGCGCCTGACCCGGCTCCGGCCGAAAGGAGCTTGTCGGCCGGCGTCCGGCCCTGCAGTCAGGCGCCGAGTTCGCGCTTCAGGTTGCGGTCCACCGCGTCGAGGAAGCCGGTGGTGCTGAGCCAGCCCTGGTCCGGGCCCGCCAGCAATGCCAGGTCCTTGGTCATCTCGCCGCCTTCCACGGTCCCGATGCAGACCCGCTCCAGGGTGCGGGCGAACTCGGAGACCTCGGGCGTCCCGTCGAACTGGCCGCGATAGTCGAGGCCGCGCGTCCAGGCGAAGATCGAGGCGATGGAGTTGGTCGAGGTCTCGTTGCCCTGCTGGTGCTGGCGGTAGTGGCGGGTGACGGTGCCGTGCGCCGCCTCGGCCTCGATGGTCTTGCCGTCGGGCGTCATCAGCACCGAGGTCATGAGGCCGAGCGAGCCGAAGCCCTGGGCCACCGTGTCGGACTGCACGTCGCCGTCATAGTTCTTGCAGGCCCAGACATAGCCGCCCTCGAGCTTCATCGCCTGCGCCACCATGTCGTCGATCAGCCGGTGCTCGTACCAGAGCCCGGCAGCCTCGAAGCGGTCCTTGAACTCGGTCTCGAACACGTCGGCGAACAGGTCCCGGAAGCGCCCGTCATAGGCCTTCAGGATCGTGTTCTTGGTGGACATGAAGCAGGGGTAATTCCGCATCAGCGCGTAGTTGAAGCAGGAGCGCGCGAAGCCCCGGATCGAGTCGTCGAGATTGTACATCGACATGGCGATGCCGCCGCCGGGGAAGTCGAACACCTCGCGCTCGATGGCCTCGCCGCCGCCCTCCGGCTCGAAGCGGATGGTGAGCTTGCCCTTGCCCGGCACGACGAAATCGGTCGCGCGATACTGGTCGCCATAGGCGTGGCGGCCGATGATGATCGGCTTCGCCCAGCCCGGCACCAGGCGCGGCACGTTCGCGCAGATGATCGGCTCGCGGAAGACGGTGCCGTTGATGATGTTGCGGATCGTGCCGTTGGGCGAGCGCCACATGGCCTTCAGGCCGAATTCCTCAACCCGGTCCTCATCGGGCGTGATCGTCGCGCATTTGACGCCGACGCCGTATTTCTTGATCGCATTGGCCGACTCGACGGTGATCTGGTCGTCGGTCTCGTCCCGCTTCTGGATCGACAGGTCGTAATATTTCAGGTCGATATCGAGATAGGGCAGGATCAGCTTTTCCTTGATGAACTCCCAGATGATCCGCGTCATCTCGTCGCCGTCGAGCTCGACGACGGGGGTTGCAACCTTGATCTTGCTCATATGCGTGCCGCTCCCGGCGTGCTTGTCGGCCGCCGAAGGCTTGGCCGTACCGTGTTGAAAGGAAGGGCCGCAACATAGGCCCGCGCCGGAAACCGCGCAAGCAGCGCGGCGGCCGGCGGTCCCACCCTACGGCGCCGCGTCGGGGCGGAAGCGGATCGGCATGGAGACCGCGCCGCGCAGGCTCACCCCGTCGCGCCAGTCGAGCCGGTCCGCGGCGATCCCGATATCCCGCATCGCCGCCAGCAGGCGCGGGAAGGCCAGCGCCGCCTCCAGCCTTGCAAGCGGCGCGCCGACGCAGAAATGGATGCCGAAGCCGAAGGCGATCTGCCGGCCCTCCCGGCGCGCGATGTCGAAGCGTTCCGGGTCCGCGAACGCCTCCGGGTCGCGGTTGGCGGCGTTCAGCATCAGGAAGACGCGCTCGCCGGCCCGGATGCGCCGGCCGCGAATCTCCATGTCCTCGGCCGCGACCCGGGAGACGGCCGGGGCGGGCGAGTCGAAGCGCAGCATTTCCTCCACCGCCGCCTCCGCGCGCGCCGGCTCCCGGCGCAGCAGGTCCTGCTGGCCGGGATGGTCGATTAGGCGCATCAGGCCGTTGGCGAGCAGGCCGGTGGTCGTCTCGTGGCCGGCGAAGAGCAGCAGGATGCAGTTCGCCACAAGGTCGTCGTCGGAGAGGCCGGGGCTCGCGGCAAGCTCGGAGATGAGATCGCCGGCCGGACGGCGGCGGCGGTCGTTCAGCAGGCCGCGGAAGGTCGCATCGAGGCCGGCGACGGCGGCCTCCGCGCGGAGATGCTTGTCGGGCGCGGTCTGCGAGGAGCCGACGAAGAGCGCGAGGTCGTGGCTCCAGCGCTGGAAGTCGGCGAGGCGGTCCAGCGGCGCGCCCAGGATTTCCATGATGACGCCGGCCGGCAGCGGATAGGCGAAGTCGGCGACGAAATCCATCGACCCGCCGTCCAGCGCCGGCCCGAGCAGGGCGTCGATCCGCCGCGCGATCCGGGGCGCCATCGCGCCGAGCGCGGCGGTGGTGAAGCGGCCGTTCAGATGGGCGCGAATGCGGGTGTGCTCCGGCGGGTCGAGGAAGACGGCCCAGCGCCCGAGTGCGCCTTCGCTCTGCTGCAACTGCCGCCGGCGCGCGGGATCGAGCCCCTGGAAATAGGCCGCCATGCGCTCGGCCGAGAGCCGCCGGTCGCGCTGCGCGGCGAGGCAGTCGTCATGGCGGGTCAGCAGCCAGGCCTTCAGCCGCCGGCTCCAGGCGACGGGCGCCCCGGCGCGCAGGCGGGCGAGCGCGGGATAGGGGTCGGCGATGGTCGCCGGGTCGGTCGGGTCGTAAATCTCGTCTGTGGCCGTCATCCGCCCGGCGTTCCTTGCGTTCGCGGCGAGCATGGCCGCCGGACCCGCCCGCCGCAAGCCGCCGGCTTCTCCCGTGCCCGTTCCGCGCTTCGCGCGGCCCTCACCCAACCCTCTCCCTGTCAGGCATACCCGAACGCCCCCCTTCGACAGGCTCTTCCGTCATGCCCGGACTTGTTCCATTGCTGTCCGGTTTAGCGATCGGGCGAAGCAGATTGGAGGTCGGCCGGGTTTTCGGGGGCATGTGTCCTCTCCCGTCCGCTCCCTTTCCATTATGCTC
>JAJEIH010000114.1 GCA_022827685.1 Alphaproteobacteria bacterium | reverse complement strand
GACCGCAGCCCCGCTCGTCCACACCCCGCATCGCAACCTCCGCAACCGATCGACGCGGAACCAGAGAATCACGAGAACGAGAATCGGGCCAGCGAGTTTTTCAGCAACCTGCTAAGGCGAAACCGCGTTGGTTGAAACCGTCGCGAGTTCCGGGGCGACCGTGGGAGGAGCGGAAGCCCGGAAGAGCGCGGGGCGGGTCGTTGGACCCGCCCCGGCGGCACTAAAGCGCGATGAGCCGGCGACCGGCTACATCATGCCTTTTTCCTTGTAGTACTTCGCCGCGCCCTTGTGCAGTGGCGCCGACAGCCCGTCCTTCATCATCCGCTTGGGATCGAGGTTGCGGAAGGCGGGATGCAGCTTGCGGAAGTCGGCGATGTTCTCGAGCGCCGCGCGCGTCACCTCGTAGACCACCTGGTCGGACACGTCCGCGCTGGTGACGAAGGTCGCCATCACGCCGAAGGTCGTGACGTCGGCGGTCGTGCTCTTGTAGGTCCCCTTCGGAATGGTCGCGAACGCGTAGAAGGGGTTCGCCGAGACCAGCTTTTTCTCGACATCGCCGGCCAGGTTAATGATGCGCGCGCCGCACCCGTCGGTCGCGACCGCGACACCCGCGTTGGGCACGCCGACCGTGTAGCCGTAGCCGTCGATCTTGCCGTCGCACAGCGCCTTGGACTGCTCGGTCGAGGTCAGCTCGGTCGCCAGCTTGAAGTCTCCGACCTTGGTCCCGTGGGCCTTCATCAGCACCTCGGTCGTGCCGCGCTGGCCGGAACCGGGATTGCCGATGTTGAACCTCTTGCCCTTGAGGTCGGCCCACGAGTTGATGCCCGAATCCTTGCCGACGATGATGTGGTAGGGCTCGGGATGGACCGAGAACACCGCACGCAGCTTGTTGAACTTTGTGACCTTGTCCGACGTGCCGTTATAGGCGTGGTATTGCCAGTCGGATTGCGCCACGCCGAAATCGAACTCGCCCGCGGCGATCTGCCCGATATTGTAGGTCGACCCGCCGCTCGAGGGCGCCGAGCACCGAATGCCGTGCTTGCGGCCCTTCTTGCGGCCTTCCGCGGCCTCCTTGTGGACCAGACGGCAGATCGTATTGCCGACCACGAAGTAGACACCGGTCGGTCCGCCCGTTCCGATAGTAATGAATTGCCGCTTCGTCGCGGCTTCCGACGTACCGGAAACGCTCAACGCGAGCCCGGACGCTGCCACCACCGCGGCGACAGATCCCAATCCCTTAATCATCGTACTTTCTCCCTTGCTGTCGGGTCCCGTTCCGCGTGCCGCCGGCTCCGGTCGCCCGGCTCCGTCAAGTGCGAATACGAGTACCGAAGGCTACGGACCGCGCGGGGGCGGCGTCAAGCAGCATTCCTGGCGTCGGCTTCGCGTTAATCGCGGCACGCGGGATACTTACGGCAGCCGCATCAGCAAGCCGAGGACAATGACGGCGAGGGACACCATGCCGGCGACCGCCAGCAGCAGGCGAGTTTCGCGCTTCGCGGCTTCGGTGTCGCGCTTCGCCATGTCCTCGGCGAGGCGCGCGATACCGGTTCTGTATTCCGCTTGTTGGCCGGTTTCTCGTTTCGCGAGGTCTTCCGCAAGCCGGGCGATGTCGGTCCGGTATTCGGCCTGCCGCGCCTCGGTCCGTGCTTCTACCGCCGCTATTTCACCCTCCAGCCGCGCCATCCGCTCGGGAAGCTCTATGTTTCGAAGCTAGCGGTCGATCGTTTTTCTATCAAGAGTAGTATCTTCATGGATGAACCGGTTCACCGGGTAACGGATCGGAGCGCGCATTTGTTTGAATTTCGGTCTTCATGCCCGTATAAGACCCGCAGCCGAATTGCCGCCTGCGGATTCCAGGGAAGGGGTGGATGGCGCTCGACTCGATGCTGCTCGAATACCTGCCGATCCTGATCTTCCTCGGCATCGCCGCGGCGATGGCCGTCGCCGCAGTCGCGGCGTCCTACATCGTCGCGCGGCAGCGGCCCGACAGCGAGAAGATCTCCGCCTACGAGTGCGGCTTCGAGGCCTTCGACGACGCGCGCAGCCAGTTCGACGTGCGCTTCTACCTCGTCGCCATCCTGTTCATCATCTTCGACCTCGAAATCGCGTTCCTGTTCCCTTGGGCGATCTCGTTGGGGACGATCGGAATGCTGGGCTTCTGGTCGATGGTGGTCTTCCTCGCGGTGCTCACCATCGGCTTCGTCTACGAATGGAAGAAGGGCGCACTCGAATGGGAGTAAGCGTCGACCCCGCCGACACCCAAGGCGCGATGCGGGCGATCAATACCGAGCTGGCCGACAAGGGCTTCATCGTCACCCAGATCGACAAGGTGATGACCTGGGCGCAGAGCGGATCGCTCTGGCCGATGACCTTCGGCCTCGCCTGCTGCGCGGTGGAGATGATGCATTCGGCCGCCAGCCGCTACGATCTCGACCGCTTCGGGGTGATCTTCCGTCCCAGCCCGCGCCAGTCGGACGTGATGATCGTGGCCGGAACGCTGACCAACAAGATGGCGCCGGCGCTGCGCAAGGTCTACGACCAGATGGCCGAGCCGCGCTGGGTGATCTCGATGGGAAGCTGCGCCAACGGAGGCGGGTACTACCACTACTCCTACTCGGTGGTGCGGGGCTGCGACCGCATCGTGCCGGTCGACATCTACGTTCCCGGCTGTCCGCCGACGGCCGAGGCGCTGCTCTACGGAATCCTCCAGCTTCAGAAGAAGATCAGGCGGACCAGCACCTTCGCCCGCTGACCGTCGAGAACCCCCTCAAGGCACAGGATGAACCAGGCGCTCACCGAACTCGGCGACTATATCGGTACGGCCTTGGCGGTCGAGGGCGCCGGGCTCGCCGGCGTCAACGACGAGCTCGTCCTGACCGTGCCCGCCGCGGAGATCGAGCGGACCCTGACCTGGCTTCGCGACGATGCGCAGTGCCTGTTCAAGGTGCTGCTCGACATCTGCGGGGTCGACTATCCGGAGCGGGAGAAGCGGTTCGAGATCGTGTACAACCTGCTCAGCCTGCGTCACAACCAGCGCATCCGCGTCAAGGTCGCGGTCGACGCCGACACCCCCGTTCCCTCGGCGGTCGGCGTGTTTTCGGCCGCCGGGTGGTACGAGCGCGAGGCGTGGGATCTCTACGGCGTCTTCTTCGCCGGGAACCCGGACCTGCGGCGGATCATGACGGATTACGGGTTCGAGGGGCATCCGCTCAGGAAGGACTTCCCGCTGACCGGCTTCGTCGAGCTGCGCTACGACGACGAGCAGAAGCGCTGCGCCTACGAGCCGGTGCAGCTGACGCAGGATTTCCGGGACTTCGACTTCATGAGCCCGTGGGAGGGCGCCGACTACATCCTGCCCGGCGACGAGAAGGCCGGGGAAGACGGGACCGGTGGCTAGACGCTTGGCCGAGAGCGAGATCAAGAACCTGACGATGAATTTCGGTCCGCAGCACCCGGCGGCGCACGGGGTGCTGAGGCTCGTGGTCGAGATGGACGGCGAGGTGATCGAGCGCGCCGATCCCCATATCGGCCTGCTGCATCGCGGCACCGAGAAGCTGATCGAGCACAAGACCTACACCCAGGCCGTGCCCTATTTCGACCGGCTGGATTACGTCGCGCCGATGTGCCAGGAGCACGCCTTCGCGCTGGCCACGGAGAAGCTGCTCGGCATCGAGGTGCCCGAGCGCGGGCAGTATGTGCGCGTCCTGTTCAGCGAGATCACGCGGCTTCTCAACCACATCATGAACGTCTGCGCCTTCGCGCTCGACGTGGGCGCGATGACTCCGTTTCTCTGGGGGTTCGAGGAACGCGAGAAGATGATGGGGTTCTACGACCGGGTCTCGGGCGCCAGGCTCCATGCCGCCTATTTCCGTCCCGGGGGCGTCCACCGCGATCTGCCGGCCGGGCTAGCGGACGAGATCGCCGAGTTCTGCCGGACTTTCCCCGGGTTCATCGACGACACCGAGTCCCTGCTGACCGAGAACCGCATTTTCAAGCAGCGAACCGTCGATATCGGCGTGATCTCGCAGGAGGACGCGCTCGACTGGGGGCTGTCCGGTCCGATGCTGCGGGGCTCCGGCCTGCCGTGGGATCTGCGGAAATCCCAGCCTTACGACGTGTACGACCGGATGGATTTCGACATTCCGGTCGGCAAGAACGGCGACTGCTACGACCGCTACCTCGTCCGCATCGAGGAGATGCGGCAATCGCTCCGCATCATCCAGCAATGCCTCGACGAGCTTCCGGACGGGCCGGTCAAGACGCAGGACAACAAGATCTCGCCGCCCGGCCGGGCGGAGATGAAGGGGTCGATGGAAGCCCTGATCCACCACTTCAAGCTCTATACCGAGGGGTACAAGGTGCCGGCGGGCGAGACCTACACGGCCGTCGAGGCGCCCAAGGGCGAGTTCGGCGTCTATCTGGTGTCGGACGGCACCAACAAGCCTTACCGGTGCAAGATCCGGGCGCCGGGTTTCGCGCATCTTGCCGCCATGGACTTCCTGTCGCGCGGCCATATGCTTGCCGACAGCGTTGCGATTCTGGGCGCCATGGACATCGTGTTCGGAGAGATCGATCGATGAGCGGGCGCGCCGGATCGGCCGAAAGCTTCGCCTTCACGGCCGACAACCTGAAGGCGGCGAAGGCCATGGTCGCAAAATACCCGCAGGGCCGGCAGCAAAGCGCCGTCATGCCGCTGCTGGACCTGGCGCAGAGGCAGCTTGGCTGGACCTCCCCCGCGGTTATCGAATATGTCGCGGAGTTCCTGGACCTGCCGGCGATCCGCGTCTGGGAAGTCGCCAGTTTCTACACGATGTATTACCGCGAGCCGGTGGGCCGGTACCGCCTGCATGTCTGCACGACCACGCCGTGCTGGCTGCGCGGGTCCGACGAGGTCGTCCGGGTCTGCAAGGAAAAGACCGGGCTGGATTTCGGGGGGACCGACGAGAAGGGGCTCTTCACCCTGCTGGAAGTGGAATGCCTGGGGGCCTGCGTCAACGCGCCCATCCTTCAGGTCAATGACGACTACTACGAGGACCTGGACGCGGATCGGACGGCCGCGCTGCTCGATGCGCTGGCAGAAGGCCGCCAGCCGCCTGTCGGGACCATGGCGGAACGCCTCAACTCCGCGCCGGAAGGCGGCAGGACGACTCTGCTGGAGGCCGACGCCCGATGCTGAGCGACGGCGACCGCATCTTCACCAATCTCTACGGCGAGCACGACTGGACGCTGAAGGGCGCCCGGGCCCGCGGCGACTGGGACGGCACGGCCGGGTTGATCGCCAAGGGGCGCGAGTGGCTTGTCGAGGAAGTGAAGGCATCGGGCCTGCGGGGGCGCGGCGGGGCAGGCTTCCCCACCGGGCTCAAATGGTCCTTCATGCCCAAGGAGAGCGACGGGCGCCCGGCCTATCTCGTGGTCAATGCCGATGAGGGCGAGCCCGGCACCTGCAAGGACCGCGACATGATGCGCTGGGACCCGCACAAGCTGGTCGAGGGATGCCTCCTCGCCTGCGCGGCGATGGGCGCGGGAGCCGCCTATATCTATGTGCGCGGCGAGTTCTACAACGAGGCGCGGCACCTGCAGCATGCCATAGACGAGGCGTATGAGGCCGGGCTCATCGGCCGGAATGCCTGCGGTTCGGGCATCGATTGCGATGTGTTTCTCCATCGGGGCGCCGGCGCCTATATCTGCGGCGAGGAGACCGCGCTGATCGAGAGCCTGGAGGGCAAGAAGGGCCAGCCCCGCCTCAAGCCGCCTTTTCCCGCCATGGCGGGCCTCTATGGCTGCCCGACGACGGTCAACAATGTCGAAACCATCGCGGTGGCGCCGACCATTCTGCGCCGGGGCGCATCCTGGTTCTCCGGCTTCGGGCGCAGCAACAACACCGGCACCAAGGTGTTCTGCATCTCCGGCCACGTGAACCGGCCCTGCAATGTGGAAGAGGCGATGAGCATCCCGATGAGGGAACTCATCGAGACGCATGCCGGCGGCGTGCGCGGCGGTTGGGACAATCTCAAGGCGGTCATTCCGGGAGGGTCCTCCACACCGATCCTGCCGAAGAGCATCTGCGACGAGGTGCTGATGGATTTCGACGCGCTCCGGGACGCGCAGAGCGGGCTCGGCACGGCGGCCGTGATCGTGATGGACCGGTCCACGGACGTGGTGCGGGCGATCGCGCGGCTTGCGCGTTTCTACGCGCATGAAAGTTGCGGACAATGCACGCCCTGCCGGGAGGGCACGGGCTGGATGATGCGCGTGATGGAGCGGATGGCTTCCGGGCGAGCCCGGGTAGAGGAAATCGACATGCTGCTGGACGTGTCGAAGGAAATCGAAGGGCACACCATCTGCGCGCATGGCGACGGTTCCGCCTGGCCGATCCAGGGACTGATCCGCCATTTCAGGCACGAAATGGAGGAGCGCATCCTGAGTTACCGAAGCCGGGCCGCGGCGGCCTGACCCCGGAGGGCGGAGCGTATGCCGAAGCTTACCGTCGACGGGATTGAGGTCGAGGTCCCGCCCGGCAGCACGGTGCTGCAGGCGATAGAGGCTGCCGGAAGGGAAGTGCCGCGCTTCTGCTATCACGAGCGCCTGTCGATCGCGGGCAATTGCCGCATGTGCCTGGTCGAAATCCGGCCCGGCCCGCCAAAGCCGGCCGCGTCCTGCGCCATGCCGGCGGGCGACAATATGGAAGTGCTGACCTCGAGCCCGATGACGCAGAAGGCGCGCAAGGGGGTGATGGAGTTCCTGCTCATCAACCACCCGCTCGACTGCCCGATCTGCGACCAGGGCGGCGAATGCGATCTCCAGGACCAGGCGCTGTTCTACGGCGCGGACACAAGCCGCTTCGAGGAAAACAAGCGCGCCGTGCCGGACAAGGATATGGGGCCGCTCATCAAGACGACGATGACGCGGTGCATCCATTGCACCCGGTGCATCCGCTTCGCCGAGGAAGTGGCCGGCGTGCCGTCGATCGGGGCGGTCGGGCGCAGCGAGCATATGGAGATCACCACGCTCGAGCGTGCGGTGGAAAGCGAGCTTTCCGGAAATGTCATCGACCTCTGTCCGGTAGGCGCGCTTACTTCGAAGCCCTATGCCTTCAATGCCCGTCCCTGGGAGCTTCGCAAGACCGAAGGCATCGATGTCTTCGATGCGCTCGGTGCGAACATCCGCATCGATTCACGGGGCTCGGAAGTGCTGCGTATCCTGCCGCGCCTCAACGAAGAGGTGAACGAGGAGTGGCTGGGCGACAAGAGCCGCTTCGCGCATGACGGACTCCGGCGCCAACGTCTGGACCGGCCTTATGTGCGCCGCAACGGCCGGCTCCATCCGGCGAGCTGGGGCGAAGCGTTCGAGGCAATCCGGAAAAGGATGGAAGGCCGGGCCGGCACGGATATCGGCGCCATTGCCGGCGACCAGGCTGATGCCGAGTCGATGCAGGCGCTCAAGGATCTCATGCGGGCCCTCGGTTCGCCGCATCTGGACTGCAGGCAGGATGGCGCTGCCGCCATTCCCGGCCAGCGTTCCAGCTATCTCTTCAACTCCACCGTCCAGGGTATCGAAGAGGCCGATGCGCTGCTGCTGATCGGCTGCAATCCGCGTTGGGAGTCGCCGGTCCTCAATTCGCGGATCCGAAAGCGCTGGCTGGCGGGCGGCTTGCAGGTGGGCGTGATAGGCGAGGCGCATGAACTCGGCTATCGCTACGACCATCTCGGAACGGGCGGGCAGACCCTGCGCGGCGCGGCCGCCGGCAGGAACCGCTTCTGCGCCGTGCTGAAGGACGCGTCGCGTCCGATGCTCATTGTCGGCGCCGGCGCCCTTGCGCGGCCGGATGGCGCGGCCGTGCTCGCCGCGACGCAACGCATGGCGGAACTGAACGGGCTGATCTCCGGGGACTGGAACGGCTTCAATGTGCTGAACCGGGCCGCGTCGAGGGTCGGCGGGCTGGACCTCGGCTTCATGCCGGGCGAGGGCGGCGCGAATACCGGCGGCATGCTGTCCGGGGCTGTCGATACGCTCTTCCTGCTCGGCGCCGATGAGATCGACCTGGATGGCCTGGGCGATGCCTTCGTGATCTATCAGGGCCATCATGGCGATGCCGGCGCCGCGCGCGCCGATGTCATCCTGCCGGGGGCGGCCTATACCGAAAAGCCGGGTACCTGGGTCAATCTGGAGGGGCGGGTGCAGCGCAGCGAGAGGGCGACCTTCCCGCCCGGCGAGGCGCGCGAGGACTGGGCGGTGCTGCGCGCCCTTTCCGATGTGCTTGGCAGGCCGCTGCCTTACGATTCGCTGCCGGCCCTGCGTGCGCGCATGGGCCGTGCAAATCCGGTGTTCGACACGCAGGACGAAATCGTGGCGGCGGCATGGGGCGGCGCTGTTCCGGCAGGCCGGATCGACGATGCGCCGTTCGCCAGCCCGGTCGCCAACTACTACATGACCGACCCGATCTCGCGCGCCTCGGAGACGATGGCGGTCTGCACAGAGACCTTCCTCGCCGCGGAAGCCCGCAATGGTTAGCTTCTGGACGGCCTATGTCTGGCCCGCAGCGGCGATCGTCGGCTACATCCTGCTGATCGTTCTGCCGCTTCTCGGCTGCATCGCCTATCTCATACTGGCCGAGCGCAAGGTCATCGCGTCCATGCAGATGCGCAAGGGGCCGAATGTCGTTGGTCCCTTCGGTTTGTTCCAGCCGATCGCCGACGGGCTGAAACTGCTGACCAAGGAGACGATAATTCCCGCCGGCGCCAACCGTGTGGTCTTCCTTCTGGCGCCGATGCTGACCTTTATGCTGGCGCTGGTCGCCTGGGCGGTGATTCCCTTCGACCTTGGCTGGGTTTTGGCGGACATCAATGTCGGGGTGCTTTACCTCTTCGCCATTTCGTCGCTCGGCGTCTATGGCATCCTGATGGCGGGATGGGCCAGCAATTCCCGCTATCCGTTCCTGGGCGCCTTGCGGTCTGCGGCGCAGATGGTCTCCTACGAGGTCTCGATAGGCTTCGTGATCGTGACCGTGCTTCTGTGCGCCGGTTCCCTGAATCTCTCGGTTATCGTCCAGGCGCAGGAGGGGACGGCCGGGCTGTTCTCCTGGTTCTGGCTGCCGCTGCTGCCCATGTTCATCGTGTTTTTCGTGTCCGCTTTGGCCGAGACCAACCGTGCGCCTTTCGACCTGCCGGAGGCCGAGGCCGAACTCGTCGCAGGCTACAATGTCGAATATTCGGCGATGATGTTTGCACTTTTCTTCCTCGGCGAATACGCGAACATGATCCTGATGAGCGCGATGGCGGTCGTGCTCTTTCTGGGCGGCTGGCTGTCGCCGATTCCCTATGAGCCGTTCACCTGGATTCCGGGTATCGTGTGGTTCGCGCTCAAGACGGCGCTGGTGCTGTTCACCTTCCTCTGGGTGAGGGCAACCTTCCCGCGTTACCGCTACGACCAGTTGATGCGGCTCGGCTGGAAGGTGTTCCTGCCGCTGTCCCTGCTTTGGGTGGTGGTGACGGCAGGCGCGCTTGTGGCATTCGACTGGGTGCCCGAACCCGTCATGGCGCGGTCGTGAAGCGCAGGGAGTATTGAACGATGGCAGCTCTCGATCGCGGCATGCGCAGCTTCCTGCTGGCGGAACTGGTCTCGGGCATGTGGCTCACGTTGAAATACATGTTCAAGCCGAAGGTGACGCTGAACTACCCCTACGAAAAAGGGCCCCTCAGCCCGCGCTTCAGGGGCGAGCACGCCTTGCGCCGCTATCCGAATGGCGAGGAGAGGTGTATAGCCTGCAAGCTCTGCGAAGCTATCTGCCCGGCGCAGGCGATCACCATCGAGGCGGAACCGCGCGAAGACGGCAGCCGCCGCACGACGCGCTACGATATCGACATGACGAAGTGCATCTATTGCGGCTTCTGTCAGGAGGCCTGTCCCGTCGATGCCATCGTCGAAGGCCCGAATTTCGAGTTTGCGACAGAGACCCGCGAAGAGCTCATGTACAACAAGGAAAGGCTCCTCGCGAACGGCGACCGCTGGGAAGCGTCGCTTGCCGACAACCTCGCCCTCGACGCGCCTTACCGCTGAGACAGGGAGGAGGCAGTGGTCGTTCAAGCACTGGCGTTCTACGTCTTCGCAGCGGTAGCGACCGCTGCCGGAGTCATGGTCATTTCATCCCGGAACCCGGTGCATTCGGTTCTGTTTCTGATTCTTGCCTTCTTCAACGCGGCGGGCCTGTTCGTCCTGTTAGGGGCCGAGTTCCTCGCGATGCTTCTGGTGGTGGTTTATGTCGGTGCCGTGGCGGTCCTGTTCCTGTTCGTGGTGATGATGCTCGACATCAACTTCGCGGAACTGCGCGAAGGCTTCCTGCAATATCTGCCGGTCGGCGCCGTCGTCGGAGTGGTGCTGCTCGCCGAACTGGCGCTGGTCGCCGGCAGCTGGGTGCTTTCCGAGGGAGCCGGGAAGACATCATTGCCGGTTCCCGGCGAAAAAATGACCAATACCCATGCATTGGGCCACGTCCTCTACACCGACTACATCTATCTCTTCCAGGCTGCGGGTCTCGTACTGCTGGTCGCCATGATCGGCGCAATCGTGCTTACGCACCGCAGACGCACGGGGGTCCGCAGGCAACGGATCGCGACACAGCTCGACCGTCGGCGGGAAGACACCATTGAGGTCGTCAAGGTTCCGGCAAGGGGAGGCCGGTGATGTTGGAAATCGGCCTTGCGCACTACCTGACCCTTGCCGCGATCCTCTTCACGCTGGGCATCTTCGGTATTTTTCTCAACCGCAAGAACGTCATCATCATCCTGATGTCGATCGAGCTCATGCTGCTCGCGGTCAACATCAATCTGGTCGCGTTTTCCCGGTTTCTCGAAGACATGACGGGACAGGTCTTCGCCATGTTCGTACTCACTGTCGCGGCCGCCGAAGCCGCCATCGGCCTCGCGATCCTGGTGGTCTATTTCCGCAACCGCGGATCGATCGCCGTCGAAGACGTCAATCTGATGAAGGGCTGAGGCGGGGCAGTCGAACGCGAATGTTGTATCTGGCCTCCATATTTCTCCCGCTTCTGGCGGCAATCGTCACCGGTCTGTTCGGACGCCTTATGGGAGACCGCCCCTCGCAGCTGGTGACATGCCTTGCCGTGACGGTCGCGGCGGCGTGCTCGGTCGTCATCTTTATCGACATCGCCTATGGCAGCGGCGTTACCGAAACAGTCCATGTCCTGGACTGGATCAGGTCCGGCAGGTTCGAGGCCCACTGGACGCTTCGTTTCGACACGCTCTCCGCAGTCATGCTGGTGGTCGTCAACGGCGTGTCGGCCTGCGTCCACTGGTATTCGATCGGCTATATGAGCCACGACCCGCACAAGCCGCGGTTCATGGCCTATCTGAGCCTCTTTACCTTCTCCATGCTGATGCTGGTGACGGCCGACAATCTCGTGCAGCTCTTCTTCGGCTGGGAAGGCGTCGGCCTCTGCTCCTACCTCCTGATCGGCTTCTGGTACGACCGCCCTGCGGCCAATGCCGCCGCCATCAAGGCGTTCATCGTGAACCGGGTGGGGGACTTCGGTTTTGCGCTGGGAATATTCGGCATCTGGCTCGTGTTCGAAACGGTCCAGTTTTCCTCGATCTTCGCGGCCGTTCCGGGTTATGCCGGCGAGAACGTCAGTTTCCTCGGCATGGAACTGCCGGCCATCGAATTGCTGTGCTTCCTGCTGTTCATCGGCGCGATGGGCAAATCGGCCCAGATCGGACTGCACACATGGTTGCCCGATGCCATGGAAGGCCCGACGCCCGTATCCGCACTGATCCACGCCGCGACCATGGTGACGGCGGGCGTCTTCATGTGCGCGCGCCTGTCGCCCCTGTTCGAGTTCGCGCCGGATACACTGGCCTTCATTACCTTCATCGGTGCGACAACCGCCTTTTTCGCCGCGACCTGCGCGCTGACGCAGACAGACATCAAGCGGGTGATCGCCTATTCCACATGCAGCCAGCTCGGCTACATGTTCTTCGCCATCGGTGTTTCCGCCTATCCGGCGGCGATCTTCCATCTCATGACTCACGCCTGCTTCAAGGCGCTGCTGTTCCTGGGCGCCGGCAGCGTTATTCACGCCATGTCGGGGGAGCAGGACATGCGCCGCATGGGCGGAATATGGCGGCATGTCAAGCAGACCCATGTCCTGATGTGGATCGGTTCGTTCGCTCTTGCCGGACTGCCGGTCTTCTCGGGCTATTTCTCAAAGGATTCCATCCTGGAAAGCGCCTGGGGCGCGCATAGCAGCATTGGCGACTACGCTTTTACCTTCGGGATTCTGGCCGCCGTGATGACGGCCTTCTATTCCTGGAGGCTTCTGTTCATGACCTTCATGGGTGCGCCTCGTGCGGATGAAAAGGTCATGGCGCATGTCCATGAATCGCCGGCCGTCATGCTGGTGCCGCTCTACATCCTTGCCGCCGGAGCCATCGTGACGGGTTTCGTTTTCGTGGACGCATTCGTCGGCGAGGACTGGGACCGGTTCTGGGGGACGTCCGTCCTTATCCTGGAACAGAATTCGGCGATGATGGACGGGCACCACGCCCCTTGGTACATCAAGAAGCTGCCGCTCGCGGCTGCGTTGATCGGTATTCTGGTTGCCTGGTACATGTACATCCAGAAGCCGGATGCCCCGGCCGCGCTCAGGAAGCATTTCGAGCCGGCATACCAGCTCTCGTTCAACAAGTGGTGGTTCGACGAGATCTACGACGTCGCACTCGTGCGGCCGGCGCGGTTTCTGGCCCGGCTCTGCTGGAAGGGCGGAGACGGCTTCGTCATAGACGGCTTCGGACCGGACGGACTGGCCGCGGTCACCCGGGCACTCGCTCGTCGCGCCAGCATTTTCCAGTCCGGATACATCTACCATTACGCTTTCGCGATGATGGTAGGCGTGGTCGCCCTGGTCTCCTGGTATCTGTTCTCGGCGGAGTTCTAGAGGCATGAGCTCAGGGGTCGGCCTGCTTTCGATCGTTACCTTTCTGCCGCTTGTCGGCGTACTCGCGATCCTGCTGCTTTGCCGCGGGACGGGTGAGGATGCGATCAGAAATGCGCGTATGGCCGCGTTGTGGACCTCGTTGGCGACCTTCGTGGTGTCGCTGTTTCTCTGGTTCAGGTTTGACCCGGGGACTGCCGAGTTTCAATTCGTAGAGCATGTGGAGTGGCTGCCGGAATTCAATATCGCATACCGGATGGGTATCGACGGTATTTCCCTGTTTTTTGTTTTGCTTTCTACATTTCTGACCCCGATATGCATTCTTTCCAGCTGGACAGCCGTTCAGGTCCGGGTAAAGGAATACATGATTGCATTTCTGGCCCTCGAGACTCTCATGGTCGGAATGTTCTGCGCCCTGGATCTCGTTGTCTTCTATATTTTCTTCGAGGGCGTGCTGATCCCGATGTTCCTCATTATCGGGGTCTGGGGAGGAGCCAGGCGTATCTACGCGGCGTTCAAGTTCTTTCTCTTCACTCTGCTCGGCTCCGTATTGATGCTTCTTGCCCTTTTGGCCGTGTATCTGGAGGTAGGCTCCACCAGCATTGTCGAGGCGCTCGTCTATTCCTTTGCCCCCGATCTCCAGATTTGGCTTTGGATCGCCTTTTTTGCCAGTTTTGCCGTCAAGATCCCGATGTGGCCGGTACACACCTGGCTGCCGGATGCGCATGTCGAAGCACCGACCGCCGGCTCGGTTATTCTGGCCGGTGTGCTGTTAAAGATGGGCGGATACGGCTTCATCCGGTTTTCGCTGCCGATGTTCCCGGAAGCGAGCGAATTTTTCACTCCGCTGATCTTCGTGCTGAGCTGCGTGGCCGTGATTTACACCTCGCTGGTGGCGTTGGCGCAGGAGGACATGAAGAAGCTCATCGCCTATTCTTCCGTCGCGCATATGGGCTTCGTGACCATCGGTATCTTCACGGCGACCAACCAGGGTATTGCTGGCGCCATTTTCCAGATGTTGAGCCACGGCATTGTGTCGGCCGCGCTGTTCCTCTGCGTCGGGGTCGTTTACGACAGGCTGCATACGCGCGAAATTGCCCGGTACGGCGGCCTCGTCCACCGCATGCCTGCCTATGCGGCGGTATTCATGGTGTTCACCCTGGCATCCGTCGGATTGCCGGGCACCAGCGGTTTCGTCGGGGAGTTTCTGGTGCTGCTTGGCGCGTTCGAAGTAAACACCTGGGTCTGCTTCCTTGCGGCGACGGGTGTCATTCTGGGCGCCGCCTACATGCTGTACCTCTATCGCCGTGTGATCTTCGGCAAGCTGGAGCGGGTGGATCTCCAGACGATGCTGGATCTCAATCCGCGCGAGATTGCGGTGTTCGCGCCGCTTGTGGTGCTGGTGCTTTGGATGGGGATCTACCCGTCTTCGTTCCTCGATCCGATCCAGATGTCCGTGCAGAACCTCGTGGACCAGCATCAGGCAGCCATGCGTGCAATGGGCGAAACGGCGGCCGTTGCGGCGAAAGGTCATTGAAGCCATGGACATGACCTATGCCCCCGCCATTCCCGAAATCGTTCTGGCATGTCTTGCTATGGCATTGCTCATGGCCGGCGTATTCGGGCTGGAGCGGGGTCGAACGGTCTCCTGGCTTTGCGTCGTGTCCCTGGCAGTCACACTCCTGCTCGTGCTGGCGGGCGGGACGGACCGCGTGGTGGGCCTCGGCGGGCTTTTCGTCACCGGGGCATTCGCCGTCTATGTGAAGGTTCTGGTCCTGCTCGGCAGCGCGCTTGCCATCGTCATGTCCCTCACATTCAACGAGCGAGAGTCACTCGACCGCTTCGAATTTCCGATTGTGGTCCTGTTCGCGACCCTCGGCATGCTGATGATGGTGTCGGCCAACGACCTGATCGCGCTGTATCTCGGGTTGGAGTTGCAAAGCCTGTCGCTCTATGTGCTGGCTGCCTTTCGTCGCGATACCCTGCGTTCGAGCGAAGCCGGGCTGAAGTATTTTGTCCTTGGCGCGCTTTCGTCGGGCATGCTGCTCTACGGTTGCTCGATGGTTTACGGTTTCGTTGGAGCAACGGGCTTCGATGCGATTGCCGCGGCCGTGGGCGAAGGCGGCGAGCCCTCTCTCGGCCTCGTCGTCGGGTTGGTGTTTTTGCTGGCTGGCCTTTGTTTCAAGGTGTCCGCTGCGCCGTTCCACATGTGGACTCCGGATGTCTATGAAGGGGCCCCGACACCTGTAACGGCGCTATTCTCCGTCGCGCCGAAGATTGCGGCCCTGGCCCTGTTCGTCCGCGTCCTGATGGAGCCCTTCGGAGATCTTGCCGACAAGTGGCAACAGATCATTGTCGTGGTGGCGATCCTGTCTATGGCGATTGGCGCCTTTACCGCGATTGCGCAAGAGAACATCAAGCGCCTGATGGCGTATTCGTCCATCGGGCATGTGGGTTATGCGCTGGTCGGCGTTGCGACGGGCACCGAAGAAGGCGTCCGCGCGGTGCTGATTTATCTCGCCATATACCTCTTCATGAATGTTGGCGTCTTCGCCTGTATCCTGGCGATGCGTCAGAACGGAAGCGCAGTCGAGAACATTTCCGATCTCGCCGGATTTTCGAAGTCTCGTCCGTTGGTGGCGGGAATTTTCGCCGCCCTCATGTTCTCTATGGCGGGGATTCCGCCGCTCGCCGGATTCTTCGGCAAATTTTACGTGTTCATGGCTGCGGTAAACGCCGGGCTGGTGCCGCTGGCGGTCTTCGGTGTGCTCGCGAGCGTCGTTGGCTGCTATTACTATCTGCGCATCGTGAAGGTGATGTATTTCGACGAGGCGGTTGAAGACATGGATCGCCCGCTGCCCTCGGAGATCGGTGTGGTAGCGGGCTTGAGCGCTGCAGTGGTCGTCCTGTTCGTTGTGGTCCCCTGGACGATTACCGATTTTGCCGGAACCGCCGCCAACACATTGTTCGCAGGATGAACCAGAAACTGTCGGTGGCAGGCATCGACCTGTTCGCCTATTCGGTTCTCGGGAGCACAAACGACGAAGCAAGACGTCTGGCGGAAGTCGGCCGGCGCGGACCGCTTGCAGTCTGGACCGCGGTACAACCGAGTGGCCGGGGCCGCAGCGGCCGAAATTGGACGGGCCCGCGCGGCAATCTGATGGTGAGCCTGTTGCTGCACCCCGACCGCTCTCCTGCCGAAGCCGGTTCCATGGCCCTGGCGGCCGGTCTCGCGGTTGCGGATTGCGCCCGGGAGTGGGGTGCCGATGCATATATCAAGTGGCCGAACGATGTTCTGGTCGAGGATGCCAAGCTGGCCGGCATTCTCGTGGAGGCGGGTTCCGAAGGCGGCAGGCTGGACTGGATGGCCGTGGGTATCGGACTCAATCTGGCCAAGGCGCCGGCGCTCGACCGCCCGACGACCTGCGTAGGCCTCGATGTGTCGGTGGAGACGGCGTTGGAGCGGACTGTCGGAGCCGTGCTGCAGCGCTACCGGCAATGGCTGGCCGGCGGCTTCCCCGCCATGCGCGACGAGTGGCTGGGGCGGGCGGCGTGGATCGGCCGCACCGTTCGGGTCGGAGAGGGGCAGGGCGCCGTGGAAGGGGTGATGCGGACGGTGGATGAGAACGGATCGCTTGTCGTCTGCGACGCCGCCGGAGTAGAACGCCGCGTCGCCGCCGGAGAAGTTTTCCCGCTGGAGGCCTGATGCTGCTCGCAATCGATGCCGGCAACACCAATATCGTTTTCGCGGTTTACGACGGCGAAACCCGCAAGGGCCTGTGGCGAGCAGGCAACGATCCGCACCGCACCGCCGACGAATACGCCGTCTGGCTGATGCAATTGATGGACCTCGAAGGTGTCGATGCCGAGGCTGTCGATGCAGGCATCGTGGCGACCGTCGTGCCGGCGTCGCTGTTCAACCTGCGCCATCTCTGCCAGCGCTATTTCGGTGTCTCCCCTCTCGTCATCGGCGATCCCGGCATCGACCTCGGTATGGCGTTGAAGGTCGATAACCCGTCGGAAGTCGGAGCCGACCGGATCGTCAATGCCGTTGCTGCGCACAGCGCCTATCCCGGTCCGTTGATCGTCATCGACTTCGGGACCGCAACGACATTCGATGTCGTGGACGCTGCAGGCAATTATTGCGGGGGCGTTATCGCTCCCGGCGTAAACCTGTCTCTGGAGGCCCTCCATCAGGCCGCCGCCAAGCTGCCGCTGATTGCGGTCGGCCGGCCGGAACGGGTAATCGGCAGCAATACGGTTGCCGCCATGCAGTCCGGCGTTTTCTGGGGCTATGTCAGCATGATCGAAGGTGTGGTGCAGCGGATCGAGCAGGAGGCGGGCGAGCCCATGACAGCCGTGGCCACGGGCGGTCTGGCTCCGCTGTTCGCCGGCGCAACCGATGTTATCGACCACATAGACAGCGACCTCACTCTTCGGGGCCTGCTGGAAGTCCACCGGCGCAACGGAAGTATCTCGTGACGCGCCTGCCGGTTCCGGCCGCAGACGAAATCCTGTTCGTCCCGCTGGGCGGAGTCGGCGACATCGGCATGAACTGTGCGCTTTACGGACATGCCGGACGCTGGATCATGGTCGATCTCGGCGTAACGTTCGGCGACGAAATGACCCCGGGAATCGAAATCATCGTCCCGGACACTGCCGCTGCCGAAGCGGTTCGGAACCGGCTCGACGCGATCGTCATTACCCATGCGCATGAGGATCATATCGGCGCCGTTCCGCATCTCTGGTCGGAGCTGGGGGCGCCGGTGCATGTCACGCCGTTTTCCGCAGCCTTCCTGCGCCGCAAGCTGCGGGACGAAAGCGCCGAGGGCGAAGTGCCCATCGTTGAACACGAGCCGGGCGTGCGCTTTGCGGTCGGGCCGTTCGAACTCGAATATCTGCCTTTGGCCCACTCCATTCCGGAGCCGAACGCGCTCGTGCTGCGCACCGCGGCAGGCTCGGTCTTCCATACTGGAGACTGGAAACTGGATCCGGGTCCTGTCGTCGGGGCGCCGGTGGACGAAGGTCTCTTCCGCCGTCTCGGGGATGAAGGCATCGCAGCGATGATCTGTGACTCGACCAACGCCACCATAGACGGCGCAAGCGGTTCGGAAGCGGATCTTCTGGAGAGCCTGACGAGCCTGATCGCCGCCCGGAGCAACCGTGTCGTCTTCGCCTGTTTTGCAAGCAATGTAGCGCGGCTCGATACCGTGGCGCGGGCCGCCGGCGCCAATGGACGGTCCACGGCGCTGGTGGGCCGGTCGCTGAAGCGCATGGACAACATAGCCCGCCAGTGCGGCTATCTGGCGGATATTCCCGCCTTCGTATCGGAGCAGCATTCCGGTTACCTGCCGCGTTCCAACACGGCGATGATCTGCACGGGGAGCCAGGGAGAGCCGCGCGCCGCGCTTGCGCGGATCGCGTCGGGCTCCCATCCGCATGTTGCGCTGGAAAGCGGCGACACGCTGGTCTTCTCGTCCCGTACCATTCCCGGCAATGAACGGAGCGTCGCCAGACTGCAGGACCGATTCCTGCGAATGGGCGTCGAGATCGTGACTTCCAGGGACGCATTCGTGCATGTATCGGGGCATCCGGGCCGGGCCGAACTCCGGCGCATGTATGAGTGGATAAGGCCGAAGGCAGCGGTTCCGGTTCATGGCGAGCTGCACCACCTCCGCGCCCATGCCGAACTTGCGCGGGAGTGCGGTGTCGGCACCGTTGCCGAGATCGAGGACGGCGTCCTGTTGCGGATAGCGGGGGACAGAGTGGAGCGTCTCGGAGACGTTCGGGTAGGGCGGCTCGGACTGGACGGCGGCCGTCTGGTGCCGCTCGAGTCGGAACATGTCCGGGCGAGGCGGCGCCTGTCGGAGCAGGGCATCGTCACGGCGTCGATCGTGTTGAACGGCGGAGGCAGGACTCTTGTCGAGCCGTCCGTGTCCAGCCGGGGCATTGTGGCCGAGGACGAGGTCGCGGAGCTTGCCTCCGAACTGGCAACCCGGTGCAATCATGCTATCGGAAGGCTGACCGGCATGCAGCGCCGCGACGACGGCACGGTGGAAGAAGCGGCTCGCAGGGCGATGCGCCGGCATGTCCGGGAGCAGTACAACCGCCGACCGCTTGTCGAGGTCCATGTCATGCGCATCGATGGAGGACATTCCCGATGATCGGCCGCCTGAACCACGTCGCCATTGCCGTGCCGGACCTGGAAACGGGAGCCCGCGCCTACAGGGGGGCGCTGGGGGCCTATGTCTCGGCTCCGCAAGCCTTGCCGGACCATGGCGTGACCGTTGTCTTTGTCGAACTGCCGAACACGAAGGTCGAACTGCTGGAACCGCTCGGCGACGAGTCCCCGATTGCGGGCTTCCTGGAGAAGAACCCCGCCGGCGGCATGCACCATATCTGCTACGAGGTGGACGACATCCTGGCGGCCCGCGACGCGCTGAAGGAATCGGGAGCCCGGGTCCTTGGCAGCGGCGAGCCGGCAATCGGGGCGCATGGCAAACCGGTCCTGTTTCTGCATCCGAAGGACTTCTGCGGCACGCTGATCGAGATCGAGCAGGCCTGATGTCCTGGCTGTCCGGGGTCGTCGTCTTTGTCATCGTCTGGTGGCTGGTTTTCTTCATGACGCTGCCGGTCGGCGTCCGGCGGGCGCGCGAGGTCGAGCGCGGCAACGATCCCGGTGCGCCGGAGAGGGCGAGGCTGGGCATGAAAGCCGCCGTGACCACGGTGATCGCCGGGGTGCTGACCCTGCTTGCGTTCCTGCTGATCGACAGCGAATGGCTGACATTCCGCAAGCCGTGATCCCGCGATGAGCTATTGCAGCATTGCGCCCGGCCATCCCTGGCATGGCCCCTATCACGACGGGGAATACGGCTTTCCGACCCGCGATGACGCCGTGCTGTTCGAGCGCCTGGCGCTGGAGATCAATCAGGCGGGCCTCTCGTGGCTGACGGTGCTGAAGAAGCGGGCGGCGTTCTTCGAGGCATTCTGTGGCTTCGATCCGAAGGTCGTCGCCGGCTTCGACGAGGAGGACCGGATGCGGCTGCTCGGGGATGCGCGAATCATCCGCAACCGCCTCAAGGTCGCCGCCGTGATCGAAAATGCCCGCCGTGTCGTCGCGATCCAGTCCCAATACGGTTCCTTCGCCTCCTGGATCGACGAGCACCATCCCCTGCCGAAGGACGAATGGGTCAGGCTGTTCAGGAAGACCTTCAAGTTCATGGGCGGGGAGATCGTCGGCGAATTCCTGATGAGCACCGGCTATCTGCCGGGCGCGCATGATCCCGACTGCCCGGTCCATGCCCGCATTGCGGCGCTTGAACCGCCCTGGATGCGCGAACCGGTTGCGCCGGCGGGCTGTTGAATGCTCAAGCGGACGCGGTAGATTGGCGCCGCTTCCCGGGACCGTCAGTCGAGCTCTCCAGCCATGCGCCGAACCCGCCTTTTCCTGCCGACCCTGAAGGACGTGCCCTCCGAGGCGCAGATCGTCTCGCACCGCCTCATGCTGCGCGCCGGCATGGTCCAGCAGGCCTCGGCGGGCATCTATTCCTGGCTGCCGCTCGGCTTCCGCGTGCTGAAGAAGATCGAGCAGGTCGTCCGCGAGGAGCAGGACCGGGCGGGGGCCCAGGAAGTGCTGATGCCGACGGTGCAGTCGGCGGACCTCTGGCGCCGTTCGGGACGCTACGACGATTACGGCCCGGAAATGCTGCGCATCCGGGACCGGCACGACCGCGACATGCTCTACGGGCCGACCAACGAGGAGCAGATCACCGAGATCTTCGCGGCCCATATCCGCAGCTATCGCGACCTGCCCAAAATGCTCTACCACATCCAGTGGAAGTTCCGGGACGAGGTCCGGCCCCGCTTCGGCGTGATGCGCGGGCGGGAGTTCCTGATGAAGGACAACTACTCCTTCGACCTCGACTTCGAATCCGCGCGCCTCTCCTACGACAAGATGTTCGTCTCCTACCTCCGGACATTCGCCCGGCTCGGCCTGAAAGCCGTGCCGATGGAAGCGGAGTCGGGACCCATAGGGGGCAATCTCAGCCATGAGTTCCTCATCCTCGCGGACACGGGCGAGAGCAGCGTCTGGTGCGACCGGGACTGCGTGGAGTTCGACATGCTCGCCCGCGAGGTCGATTACGAGAATCCGGACGCGGTCCGGACCGTGGTCGAGGAGTTCACCCGGCCCTATGCGCGCACCGACGAGAAGCACGACGAGGCCGTCTTCGAGGCCGAGGTGCCGCCCGAACGGCGCTATGTCGGGCGCGGCATCGAGGTCGGCCACATCTTCTACTTCGGCACCAAGTATTCCGAACCGCTGGGCGCCAGCGTCACCGCCGCCGGGGGCGAGGAGGTTCCGGTGCATATGGGCTCATACGGCGTTGGCGTTTCGCGGCTGGCCGGCGCGGTGATCGAGGCGAGCCACGACGAGCAGGGCATCGTCTGGCCGGAAGCGGTGGCACCCTACGGGGTCGGGATCGTGAACCTGCGCCAGGGCGATACGCGCTGCGACGGCGCCTGCGAAGACCTCTACGCCAGGCTTGCCCATCGCGAGCCGCTCTATGACGACCGTCCGGAGCGGGCCGGGGTGAAGTTCGCGGACATGGACCTGATCGGCCTGCCCTGGCAGGTGATCGTTGGCCCGCGCGGCCTCGACAAGGGAAGCGTCGAGCTCAAATGCCGCGCCACCGGCGAGCGCGAGGAGATTTCGCTGGAGTCGGCATTGGCGCGGCTCGCCTGATGTTCTCGGCGTTCGAGCGCACCGTCGCGTTCCGCTATCTGCGCGCGCGGCGGCAGGAAGGGTTCATCTCGCTCACCGCGATCATCTCGCTGATCGGCATTGCGCTCGGCGTCGCGACGCTGATCGTCGTGATGGCGGTGATGAACGGCTTCCGCGCCGAACTGTTCGACCGCGTGCTGGGCCTGAACGGCCATATCGCGGTGATGGCGATAGACCGCGGCCCGCTCGGCGATTTCGACAGGCTCACCGGGCAGGTGCGGTCCGTCGAGGGGGTCACGAGCGCCCATCCTTCCGTGGAAGGGCAGGCGATGATCGTGCGCGAGGGCGTGGCGTCGGGAGCGCTGGCGCGCGGCATCAGGGCGGAAGACCTGCGCATGCTCGCGATCATTTCGGACAATCTGCGGTCCGGCGCGCTGGATGCGTTCGGTGACCCCTCCGGCGTGGTGCTTGGCGACCGTCTGGCCGCCCGTCTCGGGGTCGGGCCCGGCGGGCGTATCTCCATGGTGGCGCCGAAGAGCGCTGCCGGGCCGTTCGGCGCCATGCCACGGACCAAGGCGTTCCGGGTGCTCGCGACCTTCCGTGTCGGGATGTACGAATACGACAACAGCTACGTCTATATGCCGCTGGAAACAGCGCAGCGCTTCTTCAGGATCGGCGACGGCATCACCAATATCGAGGTGAAGATCGCCGATCCGGAGAATGTCCGCGATGTCGGCGCGCGCATCCTCGTGGCCACCGATCCGGGCGTGCAGGTGTTCGACTGGCGCCAGTCCAATGCAAGCTTCGTGAGCGCGCTCGAGGTCGAGCGGAACGTCATGTTCCTGATCCTCACGCTCATCATCATGGTGGCGGCGTTCAACGTCCTTTCCAGCATGATCATGCTGGTGAAGGACAAGGCGCGCGACATCGCCATCCTCAGGGCCATCGGTTCGACGCGCGGCTCGATGATGCGCATTTTCTTCCTGACCGGGTCTTCCATCGGCGTCATCGGCACCGCCGTCGGATTCGGTCTCGGCCTCGCCTGCGCGACGAACATCGAGACCCTGCGCCGCTGGATAGAGGGCTTCACTGGTACGGACCTGTTCCAGGCCGAGATCTATTTCCTGTCCCGGCTGCCGGCCAAGGTGGACTCGACCGAAGTGGCGGCGGTGGTGGCGATGAGCCTCGTCCTTTCCATCCTGGCGCCGCTCTATCCCTGCTGGCGGGCCGCGCGGCAGGACCCGGCGGATGCGTTGCGCTATGAATAGGGCGGCGCTGGAGCTCGATGGCGTGCAGCGCACCTTCGCGCAGGGCGACACGAGGCTGCCGGTGCTGCGCCGGATCGACCTCGCCGTGAGCGAAGGGGAGACCGTGGCGCTGATCGGGCCGTCCGGCTCCGGCAAGACGACGCTGCTCCAGATCGCGGGCCTGCTGGACCGCCCGGACGCCGGCGAGGTCCGGATTTCCGGCGAAAGCGCCTCCGGCCTCAGCGACAGGAGGCTGAGCGCCATGCGGGCGCGGCATCTCGGCTTCGTCTTCCAGTTCCACCAGCTGCTGCCGGAGTTCTCGGCCCGCGAGAACCTCGTGATCCCGCAGCTCGTCACCGGCCGGTCGAAGCGCGAGGCGCGCGAACGCGCGGATGCGCTGCTCGCCATGGTCGGCCTGTCAAACCGGGCGGCCCACCGTCCGGCGCGGCTGTCCGGCGGCGAACAGCAGCGTGTCGCGATCGCGCGCGCCACGGCGAATGCGCCCCGCCTGCTGCTCGCCGACGAGCCGACCGGCAATCTTGACGAGGCCAACGGGCGCCTCGTCATCAACACCTTTCTCGAACTCGCGCACGAGGCCGGCGTCGCCGCGCTGGTCGCCACCCACAATATCGACCTCGCCCGCCGGCTGGACCGGATGGTGCGTCTGGAAGACGGCGTGCTGCAGGAGCACTCAGCCGACTAGCGTGCGGTGCATGACCCGCTCCCGGGCGGGGTCGTAGTCGTGCCTGACCATGTGCAGCGCCTGGGCGTTGTCCCAGATCAGCACATCGCCCGCACGCCAGCGGTGGCGGTAAACGAACCGGTCCTGCTCGCAATGGGCCACCAGCCGGTCCATCAGCGCCTGTGAGGCGGCGGCGTCCATGCCGTCGAAGCGCTCGATGCGGATCGGGTTGAAATAGAGCGCCTTTCTGCCGCTCACCGGATGCGGCCGCACGAGCGGGTGGCGGGCGCTCGGCGCTTCGCGCTCCTCGGCCGGCGTCATCGTCGCCATGCGGCGCGGCGCATAGCGGCTGTTGTAGATGTGGAGGCCGACCAGCGGGTCCACCTCGCGCCGCGTCTCCTCGTCCAGCGCCTCATAGGCGGCGCGCTGGTTGGTGAAGCTCGTGTCGCCGCCTTCGCCGGGCAGGCGGATGGCGCGCAGCACCGTGCCCCGGGGCGGGTCGGGCAGGTGCGAATGGTCCGTGTGCCAGGTGCCGCCGACATTCAGCGGCTTGTTGTCCCCGAGCGAGTCGCGGTGCCTGCTGGAGAGCAGCCGGATGAAGGGGAAGCCCTCGACCCGGTATTCGGGGCGCTGCACCGGCTGCGGCACGTTCTCGCCGAACAGGCCGGCAAGGCGCATGAAGCCCGCCTCGTCGATCTCCATGTCGCGGAACGCCAGCACCACCCTGTCGGTCCAGGCGTCCCGCAGACGCTGCCGGGCCGCTTGGTCGGCGCCGTCGCGCCCGATGTCGAACCCGATCACCTCGGCGCCGGTCACCCCCGGCAGCGGGCGTATCTCGAAGGACATGGGCAACCTCTCTCCCTCTCCCCGTCAGGCGCCGCGGACGTTCGGCGTGCGCCGTTCCCGCCAGGCGCTGTGGGCCTCTTCCTTGTCTTCGGTCAATTCGAGCGTCATGAACCGGTAAAGGTCAACGAGGGCGGCGTCCTTGAGGTTCGGGATGTCCATGCCGCGGTTGAGCGATTCCTTGGTGAGCCGGACGGCGAGCGGCGGCAGCGACGTGACATGCCGGGCGACCTCCATCGACTTGCCCATCAGCTCTTCATGCGGAACCAGCCACTGTGCGAGGCCGATGCGGTGCGCCTCCCGGCCGTCGAGCGGGAAGCCCATGGCGAGCCGCATGGCGAGGCCCTTGCCGACGAGCCGCGCCAGGCGCACCGAGCCGCCATAGGCGGGCAGGATGCCGAGCGCGGTCTGCGGCAGCCGCCATTCCGCCCGGTCGCTCGCCACGACCAGGTCGCAGCAGAAGGTCAGGATGCAGCCGATCCCGATGGCGTAGCCGTTGACCGCGGCGACGATCGGCTTCGGGAAGTCCATGAAGACGTCGAACGGAAAGCGCTCCCGCTTCGACAAATTCTTGACGAACTCCGCGACCGGCGGCATTGCGTGGGTGTTCGGGTCCTTCAGGTTGGCCCCGGCGGAGAAGGCGCGCCCGTCCTCGTCGCCGGTCACCACCACCGCGCGCACGCTGTCATCGTCCGCCCAGCGGGGAAAGCGCTCGGCAATGCCGTCATAGAAGTCCTGCCCCCAGGCGTTGCGGGCCTCGGGGCGGCTGAGCGTCACCGTGACGACATGGCCGTGCTGCTCGGTCAGAAAGGGCATGCGGGTCGTCTCCTCGGGGTCTGCGGCAGGTGCCGAGAGTGTCATGGAATGTCATGTTTTGTCATGCGGGCCGGCGGGACCCCGTGCGATGTGTCATGGGATGTCATGATCTCCATGCGCAGGGCGCATGTCCTGTGGTCTGTCCGGGCATGGGGTGCGGGTATTCCATTCGGTTCCTCGGGCTTTGCGTCTTCGGCATGGACTGTCCTTTCGATTCATCTTCGTTTTGTTCTTCCCGCCGCCCGGTTGCCGGAGCGGCGGGACCCTGATTCGCGTGTATCCTGCGCGCGTTACGCGCCGGCGCGGTTCGTGCGCCTGATTGCACGCGCGAGACGCAGGGCGCACCTCTCCCGTGCGTTTCTCAGGGGTTTTTTCGCGCCGGCGCGAACGGCGAAACGAAGCGGCCTCGCGAATGCCGCTTCCTTACCTATGGCTCTATAATACCATAAACCGACAAAAATCAAGTATCAAAAGATAAATATCTCAAAAAATATGAACAAATTTTAATCTTCGGTCATGAGCCGTGACGCCCGCTGCCTGTCTTCGCGGCTTTCGCCCGCTCGAAATGGCGAAGCGCGGTTTCGAACTTGTCGCGGCAGCCGGTGTTGCAGAAGCCGACGACGCGGCCGTCGAATTCGATGAGCGAATCGGCCTGCACGGGCTTGCCGGACCAGGGGCAGGTCTCGTTGATGCAGTCGGAAATATTGAGAGCGCGCATGCCGGGCTCCTCCCTTGTTGCAACGGTTCAGCCGTCCGGCATTTCCCGGAGCAGGGCCTTGACGACGCGGGTGGCATTGCCGGCCGCGAGGCGAAAGAACACTTCCAGCCGGTTCGCCTGCCCGCTGCCGCCGGCGAGGTCCGACAGGCTGCGGACGGCGATGAAGGGCACGCCGTTCGCCCGGGCGACATGGGCGACGGCCGCGCTCTCCATGTCGAGCAGGCGCGCGCCGAAGGTGCGGAAGGCGTAGTCCCGGAACTCCGCATTGTCGATGAAGGCGCCGCCCGATACGCCCGAGCCGCCGACAACGATCTTCGGCGCCTGCGGCAGGCACTTGTCCTCCCCGGCGCAGCGCTCGAGCGCGACGCCCACCGCCGCGCGCCTGGCTCCGGCGAGCATCGCTTCGTCCACCGGGAACCAGAAGCGGGTTTCGGGCTTGGCCGCGCCGGCGCGGGCCACGGTGACGGAGCGCGGGAACATCATGCCGAAATTGGCATAGGGGTATTCGAAGAAGGGCGGTTTTTCCCAGCCGTTCCCGACCTTCCGTGCAAAGACGGCTTCGAGATACTGCCCCCAGCGTTCGGCGACGACGACATCGCCTATGTCGAGGCCCGGATCGACGCCGCCGGCGATGCCGGAAAAGACGATCCGGTCGATGGGAAAGCGGTCGAGCGCAAGCTGCACGGTCATGGCCGCGTTGACCATGCTGATGCCGCTGAGGAAGAGCACGGTCTTGCGGCCCTCGAGCCGGCCCGTGACGAACTCCACGCCGTTCACGGACTGCGAGGCGGCGTCCTCAAGCTCCGCCCTCAGAACCGCCATTTCCGGCGGGAAGGCCGAGACGACGGCCGTCAGCCGGTCCTCGCCCCCGGCCGGATGCGCCGCCGCCGTCCAGAGACCGGCGGCCAGAACCAGGGCGAACGCTACCAGCCTGCGCATGGCTGCCGCCGGTCGCATGGGCAGGACCCTTCCGAACCGGCGCGGCGCTATCCCGCCGCGGCCACCATCAGGCGGCCCTCGACGCCGTGGCGGGCGATCAGGCTGGCGACAAGGCCGCCCGTCTTGGCCTCCTCCACGAACTCCGCGACGAAGGCCGCGGCGGATCCGGGCCGCGAGCGCGGCACGCCGATGGCCTGCTGCACGGCGGAGAACTGCCCGTCGAGTATGCGCGCGCCGGGCAGCTTCTCGACATCGCCGATCAGCCCCGGACGCAGGCCGGCAAGCGCCTCGTATCCCTCGTCCACAAACAGCTGGAAGGCCGCGCCGAGGCCCTGCGCCAGTACAAGCTCCGCATGCTTGATGTTGCGCGAGAGCCAGAGCTCGTAGGCGCTGCGGGCCGATACGGCGATGCGGATGCCGGGCCGGTCCACCTCCTCGACCGACCGGATCGGCGAGCCGGGCGGCACGAGGTAGGTCGCCTCGATTTCCGAGTAGGCAAGCGAGAAGGCGATCTTCTCCGCGCGCTGCGGCTCGGCGCCGATCAGCCCGATGTCCCAGGCGTCGTCGGCGGCTGCGTCCGCCAGTTCGCCGGGGGTGGCGAAGGGCACCATCTTCACCGGCAGGCCCAGCCGCTCGCCCAGCGCGCGGGCCATGTCGGGGCTTACCCCGTCAGGATCGCCCGACTCCGTGCGGCCGGTGACGAGCAGGAAGTTGGACATGTTGATGCCCGCGCGCAGCACGCCGGTCGGCGCCAGCTGCTCGGCGATATTGTCTGACATGGGACGGTGAGTTCCTTCGTTCTATCGGTTCCGGATGGGGACGCCGCCGGTCAGACGGCGCCCTTGTCGCGCAGCGCTTCCACCTCGCCGCCGGAGAGGCCGAGCCAGTCGGACAGCACCTCGTCGGTGTGTTCGCCAAGCGTGGGGGAGCACTGGACCGGCACGTCGTTGCCGGACATCTTCACGGGCCAGCCCGGCATCAGGAAATCGCCGCGCTCGGGATGCTGCACGGTCTGGAAGATGCCGCGCGCGCGCATGTCCTCGCTGTCGGAAAGCTCCTTGGAATCGAACACCGCGCCGACCGGCACGCCGGCCGCGCCGATGGCTTCCATCGCCTCTTCCTTGCTGCGCTGGCTGGTCCAGGCGGTGATGGCCTCGTCGAGGTCCTTCTGGTTGGCCGAGCGCGCGGGCGCGGTGGCGAAGCGCGGGTCGTCCTTGAGCTCTGGCCGGCCGATCACCTCGCAGAGCCGCTCCCAGTGGAGGTTCGAGGCGCGGGTCGTGTAGATATAGACATAGTCATTGGGCCCGCCGGGCGCGCAGAGGAACACGTCCGAGGGCGCGCTGCCGGCCATGATGACCTCGTTGCCGCGCCGGGGCGCGGCCGCGCCGGTAGTCGCCTGCACGGCATAGGCGAGCCGGCAGTAATTGATCATCGCGTCCTGCATCGCGACCTCGATATGCTGGCCCTCGCCGGTGCGGCCGCGCTGGTAGAGCGCGCCCAGGATCGAGATCGCCATGTGCAGGCCGGTGCCGGTGTCGCCGATGGTGGGGCCGGGGTTGATCGGCCGCCCGTCCGGGTCGCCGGTGATCGCCATGACGCCGCCCACCGCCTTGCCGATCATGTCGAAGGAGAGGAACTTTTCGTAAGGCCCGCCGCGCGCGAAGCCCTTCACCTGGGCGTAGATGATGCGCGGGTTGATCGCCTTGGCGACATCGTAGCCGAGGCCGAGGCGCTCGATCGCGCCGGGCGCGAAATTCTCGATCATCACGTCCGCCTTGGCGATCATCGCCTTCACCGTCTCCAGCCCTTCCGGGCTCTTCAGGTTGACGGTGACGCTCTTCTTGTTCGCGTTCAGCAGCATGAAATAGTAGCTGTCCACGCCCGGCCGGTCGGTGGAGGCGAAACGGCCCTGCTCGCCGGAGCCCGGCCGCTCGACCTTGACCACGTCGGCGCCGAGCCATGCCAGCGCCTCGGTGCAGGAGGGGCCCGCCTCGAATTGCGTCAGGTCGAGCACGCGGACGCCCGCAAGGGCGCGGTTGCTGTCGTCGGTCATGTCGGTCTCTCGCTGGTCGGTCAGTCGTCCTGGGGCCGGAGGCTTTCCTTGAAGCGGGCCCGGTTGGTCACATACCACTGGTTCTGCTCGGCGAAGAAGGCGGACATCTCCGGCGTCACCTGCCGGATGACCCTGCCGGGAATGCCGACCACCATGGAATTGTCGGGGATCTCGGCATTCTCGCGCACCAGCGCCTTGGAGGCGATCACGCAATTGCTGCCGATCTTGGCGCCGTTCAGCACCACCGCGCCGATGCCGATCACGGTGCCGTCGCCGACGAGGCAGCCATGCAGCATCGCCATGTGGCCGACGGTGACATTGCGCCCGAGCACGAGCGGCGAGCCGGGGTCGGTGTGCAGCACGGAGCCGTCCTGGATGTTGGTCTCCTCGCCCACCTCGATGGGCTCGTAGTCGCCGCGCAGCACCGCGTTCCACCAGATCGAGGCGTTGCGCAGCACGCGCACGCTGCCGATGCACACCGCGTTCGGCGCAATGAAGGCGCTCTCATGCGCTTCCACCCGCCGGTCTTCGAGGATGTATTTCATGGGCCCGCATTAGAGCGGCGCGGGGCGGGGGGCGCAAGCGGCGGCGGCGCGCTGGCGATTGCGGGAGCGGGGATGCGCGGACGGAATGGCGTAGATGAGCAAATGGCATTTGATAGCTCTGATCGCCTGCCCCTATGATCTAAAGGATGGGGGTTGGAGGGAAAGACGGCATGAACGCCGAAACCGGGCAGTTCGCGACCAAAGCCGATCTGGCGTCCCTTGAAACCCGGGTGGTTGACAGGATGGGGCAGCTTGAGGCGCGATTGACGCGGGACATTAACAATCATGACTAGCGGATGATCGGCGCAATGATCGCTGTTGTCAGCGTGGCTGTCGCGGTACTGAAGTTGCTTCCCTGAAAGACCGAAGATGCCGGAGCCGATACCGGACACGCCGGGGAACATCATGCGGGCGGCTGATTAGCCGCTCCCCTGGTCACTTTCGTATCTAAACTCCTTTAGTTCCCCACAATGTTGTGCTCCGGCCCGTACGGAAACCCCGTGATGTTCTCCGCCCCGTCTTCCGTTACCACCAGGATGTCGTGTTCGCGGTAGCCGCCGGCGCCGGGTTGGCCTTCCGGGATCATGATCATCGGCTCCATCGAGAGCACCATGCCGGGCTCCAGCACGGTTTCCACGTCCTCGCGCAGCTCCAGGCCGGCCTCGCGGCCGTAATAGTGGGAGAGCACGCCGAAGCTGTGGCCGTAGCCGAAGGTGCGGTGTTCCAGCAGGCCGTAGCCTTCGTAGATGGCGTTGAGTTCGGCCGCGATGTCGGAGCAGCGCGCGCCGGGGCGGATGAGCGCCAGGCCCGCCTCGTGGACCTCGACATTGATCCGCCAGAGCCTCAGATGGTCGTCGGAGCACTCCTCCGCGAAGAGCGTGCGTTCGAGCGCGGCGTAGTAGCCGGCCATCATCGGGAAGCAGTTCAGCACCATGATGTCGCCGCGCTCGATCCGGCGCGAGGTGACGGGGTTGTGGGCGCCGTCGCTGTTGAGTCCGGACTGGAGCCAGGACCATGTGTCCATGAGCTCGACATGCGGCTGGCTGCGGGCGATCTCGCGCACCATGGCCTGCGTGGCGTTCAGCGCCACCTCATGTTCCGGCACGCCGACGGCGATGGCCTCGACTGCGGCCGCCCCGCCTACGTCGGCGATGCGCGCGCCTTCCTTTATCCAGGCGATCTCCTCCGCGGACTTCACCATGCGCATGGCCATGGCGGGTTTGCCGGCATCGACCAGCTCCGAGGTGGGCAGCGCGCCCTGCAGCTTGCGAAAGCTCTCGACCGTCAGGTGGTCGAACTCGACGCCGACCCGCCAGCCGTCCGGAATGAGGGCCTTGACGGCGGCGAAGTAGTTGTCCCGGTGCCAGTCGGTATAGACGAGGTTGCCGCCGAAGCTGCGGCGCGCCGGCTGGCCGCCGTCCACATTCGGCGTGATCGTCGTCTGGCCCTCATGCGTGACGACGAGGCCGAAGGGGCGGCCGAAGGCGCAATAGAGGAAATCGCTGAAATAGTTGACGTTGTGATAGGAGGTGAACAGGCAGGCGTCGATCCGCTTCTCCGCCATATGCGCGCGCAGCGCGGCGAGCCGGCGCTCCATCTCGGCGGCGGAGAATGTGGGGACGGCCTTCGCGCCGTTGCGGATCGTCTTGAGCTGTTCCATCGCCGTCTTCCTGCGTCTCGATGAGCCGGCGGAGTGCAGCATGTTCGGGGCCGGCGGCAAAGGGGTCTCGACAAGTGCGGCCGCTGCTGCCATGCCGGCGGCCTTGCAAGCCAGGGGACGGGCCGGATGCTCGACGAGTTCGACAGCGCGCGGCTGGGGCATGCCGCGGGGTTGCGCCGGAGCGGGGACGCCGCAGGCCGCGTGTTGACCGCCGCCGGTTTCGCCGGTGCCGCAGCGGAGATTGCCGCGTGGGAACGCTACGCGCCGACGCCGCTTTTCGAGCTGGATGCGTTGGCGGGCGCTCTCGGCCTCGCGAAGCTGCTCTACAAGGACGAGGGGCCGCGCTTCGGCCTCGGCAGCTTCAAGGCGCTCGGCGGGGCCTATGCGGCGCTCCTGGTGCTGCGGCGGGAGATTGCCGCGGCGCTCGGGCGGCCCGTTTCGCCGGCGGATATCCGCGCGGGCAGGCATGCGGCGCTTGCGGCCCGGATCACGCTGGTGACGGCGACGGACGGCAATCACGGTCGCTCGCTCGCCTGGGGCTGCCGGCGCTTCGGCGCCGCCTGCCGCATCTATATCCATGCCGGGGTAAGCGAGGCCCGAGCGGCGGCCATGCGGGCACTCGGCGCCGAGGTCGTCCGGATCGACGGCAATTACGACGACTCGGTGAGGTTCTCCCGCGAGGAAGCGGAAGAGAACGGCTGGTTCGCGGTCTCGGACACTTCCTGGCCCGGCTATGTCGAGACCCCGCGCGACGTGATGGCAGGCTACGGCGTGATGGTGAAAGAGGTGTGCGATGCTCTGGACCGGCCGCCGACCCATGCCTTCCTGCAGGCGGGTGTGGGCGGGCTGGCGGCCGCCGCCGCCGCGGGCCTCCGCCAGCACTGGGGCGGGGAGGCGCCGCGCATCGCGGTGGTGGAGCCCGCGCTTGCCGCCTGCCTGTTCGAGAGCGCGCGCGCCGGGGGTATGACGGACATCCGCATCGGGGAGGAAACGCTGATGGCCGGCCTCTCCTGCGGCGAGCCTTCGGCCCTGGCCTGGGAGATCCTGGCGGAAGAGGCGGGCGACTTCCTGACCGTGCCGGAGAGCTTCGTCGGCCCCGCCATGCGCCTGCTCGCGCGGCCGCTCGGCGGCGACCCGGAGATCGAGGCCGGCGAAAGCGCGGTCGCCGGCCTCGCCGCGCTCATCGCCGCCGCCCGGAGCGGGGACATGCGCCGGACGCTCGGCCTGGACGGGGAGTCCCGCGTGCTGCTGATCGGCTCCGAAGGAGCGACCGACCCGGAGAGCTACGCCGCGCTCGTGGCCGCCGGCGGCTGACGGCCTTCGGTCAGCAAACCGTCCGCGCCACCCGGTAACGCCGCACATGGTCCGGCACGGCCGTGTCCGGGTCCTGGCGGTCGTCGGGGATCGGCGCGCCGGGCGCCTTCGGAACGAACGGGATGACGCCCGCCCAGACGGGATGGCCGTAGTCCTCCTCGTCATCGACGGGGCCGCCGGCGCGGACCTTGGCCGCCGCCTCGTCGATGGGCATGCCGAGGATGGTCGTCGCCTTGATTTCCTGCTCGTTGATCTCGCGCAGCTGTTCCCAGCGGCCGGGAAACATCTGCTCGACGAAGACGCGCATGCGCTCGACCTTGTCGTCGCGCCGCGTGACCTTGCTGGCCGTGCCGAACAGCATGGCGGAGCGGTAGTTGACCGAGTGGTGCATGCCCGAGCGCGCCAGCACCAGCCCGTCCAGTTCGGAAACCGTCAGGCAGACCTCGTAGCCTGCGGACTTGCGCAGCATCCGGCTGGCGGAAGAGCCGTGCCAGTAGATGTGGTCCCCCTCCCGCCAGTAGAGCGTCGGCGTGACCACCGGGGCGCCGTCCAGCACATAGCCGACATGCGCGAGCAGGCAGGAATCGAGAATCTCGTAGAGGCTCTGCTTGTCGTAGCGCCCGCGCTCATATTTGCGGCGCAGGCGCGCGCGGTTGCTGGGAGCGGTGGTGCGCACGGCGGTTCCTTTCCTGTCTGTCATTGCCCGCCTTTCACTTCGGCAGTTGCACGCGGCAATCGGCCAGCGGCAGGCCGGGGGTATCGGCGCGGATGCGGAATACGGCGCCGCAATTCTCGTGCGGGCCGCCGCGCGAGCCGGTGACGATGTAGAGGTCGCGGAGGTCCGGGCCGCCGAAGCAGACGCTCGTGACCATCGGCAGCGGCACCGGGATCGAGCGGATTTCCTCGCCCTCCGGCGAAAACACGGCGACCCGGCCGCCATGAGCGAGCGCAACCCAGACCGTGCCGTCGGCCGCCACCGCAAGCCCGTCCGGCACGTCCTCCGGCAGGCGGGCGAACACCCGCCAGGGAGAAACGCCGCCCGCCTCGTCCACGTCATAGACGCGGATGAGCTCCGCGCGGGCATCCGAGTGGTAGAGCCGCGCGCCGTCCGGCGAGAAGCCCATGCCGTTGGTCAGCATCACTCCGTCCGAGAGCGTGTGCGCGCTGCCGTCGAGATCGACCCGGTGCAGGTGGCCCGGCCGCGGCTCCTCCCCGCCGAACACCCGGAAGGCGAGCGAGCCCGCCCACAGGCGGCCCTGCGGATCGGTCGTGAAATCGTTGAAGCCGACGGCATGCTCGGTCACGTCGTTGTCGAGCAGCACCCGGCTCGGCCCGCCGGCGAAGGCCTTGAAGGCGAGGTTGCGCCCGCCGACCACCAGACCGCCCGCCTCGTGCAGCGCCATGCCGCCTATGCCCCGGCGGTGCGGGAACTGCACGGAGACGCTGCCGTCCGCGTCCAGCCGGAACACCCCGCCGTTCGGCACGTCGGAAAAATAGAGACATTGCCGGGCCGCGTCCCAGACGGGCCCTTCGATCAGGCCGTAGCCGGTTGCGAGCTGTTCCATTCCCTCTACCGCCTCTTTACGCGGTCTGCTCGCTGATCGGCACGTCGTCGTCCCACGGAAAGACGATCCAGGTGTCCTGGCTCACCTGCGTCACCGTGGTATCGACCATCGGCCGCCCCGCCGGCTTGGCATAGACGGTGGCGAAATGCGCCTTGGGCAGCATGGTGCGCACGATGCGGGCGGTAACGCCCGTATCGACGAGGTCGTCCACGATCAGCAGGCCCTCGCCGTCCTCGTCCTCCAGCGCCTTCAGGACCACGGGGTCGCGCTGGTCGCGGTCGTCGTAAGATGAAATGCAGACGGTCTCAACGAAGCGCAATTCCAGTTCGCGCGCCACGATGGCCGCTGGCACCAGCCCGCCCCGCGCGATACCGACAATGCCCCTGAACGGCCCGGCTTCGCTCAGCCGCCAGGCCAGCGCCTTGGTATCCCGATGCAGTTCGTCCCATGTGACGGGAAACGATCTCTGGACCATCTAGAGCCCCAATTGGTGTTTGGCGACGATGTTGCGCTGGATCTCGTTGGACCCGGAATAGATGGAGGCGGCGCGCAGGAAGAGATAGCCCGGCAGGAGGCCGTTGAAGGCCTCGTCGCCCACCGGCTCCTCGTTCCAGCCGTGGCGGAGCGCGTTCACGTCCATCGGCAGCGCATAGTAGCCGGCGGCCTCGACGCCGAGCTCGGAAATCGCCTGCTGCACCTCGCTGCGCCTGATCTTGACCATTGAGGTGAGCGCGCCGAGCTCCCGGTCCGCCGAATAGGCGGCCAGCGCCCGCAGCATCACCTGCTCGACGGAGAGAAGCTGGATTTCGATGTCGGCGCAGCGCCGCCTGAAGTTGGCATCGTCGATCAACCGCCCGCCGTCGGACGCTTCTCCCGCAGCGATGTCCCTGACGCGCTTCAGGGCCGTCTTGAGCTCGCCCACGCCGCCGCCGCTCATCCGCTCGTGCTGGAGCAGGTATTTGGCGATCGTCCAGCCCCGTCCCTCCTCGCCGACAAGGCTCGAGGCCGGCACGCGCACATCGGTGAAGAAGGTCTCGTTCACATGGCGCAGGCCGTTCATGGTGATGATCGGGCGCACCTCGATGCCGGGCGCCGTCATCGGGAAGATCAGGAAGGAGATGCCGTCCTGCTTCTTCGGCTCCTCGCTCGTGCGCACCAGGCAGAAGATCCAGTCGGCATGGTGGGCTAGCGAGGTCCAGATCTTCTGGCCGTTGATGACATAATCGTCGCCGTCCTGCACAGCGCGCGTCTTGAGCGAGGCGAGGTCGGAGCCGGAGCCGGGCTCGGAATAGCCCTGGCACCAGACGCGCTCGCCGGAGAGGATCTTCGGCAGGTGCTCGGCCTTCTGCTCTTCGGACCCGAAGGCCATCAGCACCGGCCCCACCATGCCGAGTCCGAAGCCGGAAAGCCTGGGCGCGCCCGCCAGCCCCGCTTCCTCGTCGAAGATGTAGCGCTGCACGGGCGTCCAGCCCGCGCCGCCATGATCCTCCGGCCATGTGGGCGCCACCCAGCCGCGTTCGTAAAGCGCGCGGTGCCAGCGCATGTAGTCGTCCTTGGCGATCTCCATGCCGGAGACCACCTTGTGCCGCACATCCGGCGGCAACTCGTCGCGAATGAAGGCGCGCACCTCCTCGCGGAAGTCCTCCTCGGCCCGGCTGAACTGCATCGGCGTTCCCCCTCCTGCCGTTGCCGCCAAAGCCTAAGCACGCGCCAGGGCGGCGACAAGGGCAAGCGCGGCCTTCATCTCCCGGTGCAGGTCGCGGGCCTCGTCAACGGGGTCCTCGGCGACGCCCGGAAGGATCGGGCGGCGGGTGCGCCTTGTCTTCCTTGCGGCAAGGGACCGCCCTTGCATAATGGTGAAATTCCAGTCGCATCGCTTAGGCGAAGATCGGAAGTCCCAATGAAAGCTCGACCGTCGCGATCTTTTGCGTTTCTGGCGGTTCTGCTCCTTGTAGCCGGCTGCGAGGCAAACCCCGTCACCGGCGAAAAGGAACTCGTGCTCTTTTCGACCGAACACGAGATCGATACCGGCAGGCGGCACTACGGACCTTTGCAGCAGGCATCGGGAGGGCGCTACACGGTCGATCCGCAGTTGGAAACATATGTGGCGTCCGTCGGACAAAGCGTTGCAAGGTTCAGCGACCGGGCGTTGCCGTACGAATTCGTCGTGCTGAACAGCAGCGTTCCCAATGCCTGGGCATTGCCCGGCGGCAAGATCGCGGTGAATCGCGGCCTCCTGACCGAACTGGAGAACGAGGCGGAACTGGCCGCCGTGCTCGGTCATGAGATCGTGCACGCCGCAGCCAGGCACGGCGTGGGCGCGATGAACCGTGATCTGATACTCGGCGCGGTTGCGCTTGGCGTCGCGCTTGCGAGCGAGGATTCGAAATATGCGCGCCACATCGGTGTCGGCACCGAATTGGCTTCCGCCCTCATCGACCGGGGATACAGCCGGGCGGACGAACGCACGGCCGACAGGTACGGCATGAAATACATGCGCGCGGCGGGTTACGACACGACCGCCGCCGTGACGCTGCAGGAGAAATTCGTCGCCCTTTCCGATGGGCGGGATCCCGGTTGGCTCGGCGGCCTGTTCGCCACCCACCCTCCATCGAAAGAGCGGGTGAAATCGAATCGGGCGGCTTTGGCGGATTTCCCTCCGGGCGGCGAGCTCGGCGCGGACCGTTACCGGAGCCGACTGGCGTATCTGCGCGCCCGTAAACCGGCGTACGACCGGGCGGACAAGGCCGAAAAACTGCTCGACACAGAACCTCGCAAAGCGCTCAGGCTTCTGGAAGAGGCAATTGAGCGGGAACCCCGAGAAGCCCTGTTCCACGGGCTCAAGGGTCAGGCCCTGGCGCGGCAGCGGCGCTATCGCGAAGCGGTGGACGCCTATGACGCGGCGGTCCACCGGGACGCCCGCTACTACCGACATTACCTGGGGCGCGGCCTTGCTCGCGATGCGCTGCGGGAGCGAAGCCGGGCCCGGAAAGATCTGGAGCAAAGCAATCGATTGCTGCCGACCCATCTGGCGAACTACACGCTTGGAAGAATCGCCATGGCGAAGGGGAACCGGGCGGACGCCAAGCGCCTCTTCGGGTCCACCAAAGGCGCGGGCGGAAGCCTCGGAGAGGCGGCGTCCAGAGACTTCATCATGCTGGATATAGCAGACAATCCGGGCCGCTATATCCGCCTGAACCCGGTGTTTGCGAACAATCAGTTGCTTGTGGACGTGGAGAACCCGACCGATTACCCGCTTCGCAGCGTCACCGTGGAAGTGGCTATCGAATTCAACAAGAGACCGTCCAATGTCAGGCTTGCGCCCTTCAATCTGGACGCCCGATCATCGACCACTCTGGAAAGCGACGTGCATTTTCGGCCCGAAGATAGTCTGAAAGCCAAAGCTCGCCTGGTCCGGGCTGGTTTCCGGCCGCCGCGCGCGCATTGGTTGAGGACGTTCCGGGCGTATCCCTGAGTCCGGCGCCGTTTCTCGAATACCTCTCAGCCCCTCGCCAGGGCGGCGACAAGGGCAAGTGCGGCCTTCATCTCCCGGTGCAGGTCGCGGGCCTCGTCAACGGGGTCCTCGGCGATGCCGGGCAGGATCGGGCGGCGGGTGTGGAGCTTCACCAGCGCGGCGGTGCCGTGCAGGCCGAGTTCGGCGGACCCGGCGTCCGCCGCCTTGCAGAGCGCTGCCAGCGCCTCCGCCAGTTCGGGCCGGGCCAGCCGGCCGGCATCCTCCGGGTCCGCGGCCCAGACCTCCAGCGCACCCGACTCGCGCCGCCGCAGCTCCGGCATTTCGGCGCTGAGGTCGGCGAGCCAGTCCATCGCCCGGCCCCGGTCCGTGACGGCGAAGGCCGTGCCGGCGGCCGGCGGCAGGCCCTCCACGGCGAGCACCGCGCCCCGGAACACCTCCTTTACCTTGCCGCTCGTCACCAGCGATTCGAGCTTCGCCGGGCCGCCCCTCGTCAGCGCCGCCCGGGCGTAACCGAAGGGCAGGCCCTCATGCTCGCCGCGCACCAGGTCGCCGCCGCTGTAGTCCGACCAGCGGCCGAAGAGGCGCGAGCGCGCGAGCATGTCCTCGGCGATGCGCCCGCCGGGCGCATAGTCGAAATCGCCCAGCGTCTCCAGCACCAGCGGCGCGAGCGCGCTCTTCTCGCCGAGAAGCTGGCGGCGGGAGGGCGCGAGCGCCCAGACCAGCATCGCCGCGAAGGAGGCGGAGCCGACCACGACGAGAAGCTGGAGGCGGCTCTCCTCCATCCGCCAGCCGCCGGCCCAGGCGAGCAGCAGCGCCAGTCCGAAGGAGAGCCCGACCGCGAGCACCGTCAGCCCCCGCCGCTTGAGCGCACGGTCCGTCGCCGCCCGCCGTTCCCGCACAAGCGCCGCCGCCTCGCGCACCTCCCGCGCGGAAAGCGCGGTCATCGGCGCATGGCCTGTCGATGGCGTGTCATGGCGGCAGGATAGCGGCTCCTTGCCCGCGCCTCGACCCGGCGCCTGCGCGCTCAATCGTCCGGCAGCGACTGGAGGATGAGGGTGCCGAAGCCGACCATTTGCGGGCTCGTGCCGCGATAGGCGCGGATCGCCGAGAGGACGGACCGGGTCTCGCCGGGCGCGAGCGGCGCAGGCTCCGCCGGCTGCTCGATCGCCGCCAGCACCGAGGGGGCGAGCGCGGTTATCCGCCCGGCAATGCCTTCGCAGGCATCGAGTACGGCAGGGTCGCGCAGCAGCGGTCCGAGCGAGGCGGCGAGACGTGCGAGGAAGCCCGGCCAGTGCGCCAGGATGCGGTAGAGCCCGGGCACGAAGACCTCGCCCGCAAGGTCCGTCTCGAACACCTTGAGCGCGGCCCGGGTTGCCGGCGTCATCTCTGTGTCCGGAACCATGCCGGGCATGGCAGGCAAAGGCGCGGGCAGCCCCGCCGGCTCCAGCGGGACCGCGGGTTCCGCGCCGGGCGGGCGCTGGCCAAGCAGCCCGGCGAGGGAGGCGGCGACGACGAGGTTGACGGGGCTTACGCGCGTGAAGCTTCGGCAGACCGTGCGGATCGCCGCAAGGCCGCCCGCATCGACCCCAAGGCCGGCAAGCGCCCCGCGGGAAAGGGGCGGCAATGGCGGCAGGCCGGATACATCGACGCGCTGCCAGGCCAGTTGCTGCACCGCCCCTGAGACAAGCGCCGGCCGCAATGCCAGCCAGGCCCAGGGCAGGAGGCCCGGATAGGCGGCGAGGTGCCGGAACAGCGACGACACATAAGGCACGGCGTAGGTCTGGCGGATTTCGTCATAAACGGCGGCGATCTCGCCCTCCGCTCCGGTTTCCGAAATCTCGCGAAACGATGTCATGAGGGGCTCCGACTGTCTGCCCGGGTGCGGACTTCCACCATGGAGGCCCTATAATGGAACCCATGTCCAGCGGAGCGGCCCTGCGCAGCTATGCCCGGCACGGCTCGGTCAGTCACGGTCGGCTGGCGCCGGAGCGCCTCGCGGCCATTCTGCGCGGCGCCGCGCCGGAGGGCCCGGAGGTCGCACGGGTAAGGCAGGCGCTGCTGGAGACGCCGGCAACGGGTCTCGCGCCGCTTGCGGCCGATGTGGGCCTCTCTGCGGCGGCGGTCGAACGGCGGCTGGTGGAACTCTTCGGCCTCGACATCGCCGCGCTCGACCGGATGCAACGAGGTGTATGAGAACCCTGCGCCCTGGGCCGGCTGGATGGCCGACGCCGTCGGCATTCTCGACCGCGCCGGCCTCGCTCGCGATGACTGGCGCTGGGGAGGCGGAACCGTTCTGGCCCTGCGTCATGGACACCGCATCAGCCATGACATCGACATCTTCCTCGAAGACATCCAATTTCTCGGCCTGCTCAGCCCCAGGCTGAACGATTTGCAGGTTCCCTACCGGGAAACGGCCAATGTCGTTCGCCTCGAATACGGCACACATGAAGTCGATTTCATCGTGTCCATGCAGGTATTGCCCGATGCTGTCGAGGACGAACGCGTCGCGGTGCCCGGTGTGGCGGGTGTGGTGCGGGTGATGCCGGATGAGGAGATCATCGCGCGAAAATTCCACCACCGGGCGGCCGGACTTGCCGCCCGTGACATATACGATTTCGCAGTCGTGTCTCGCGCGGCGCCACGGTTGTTCGGGACGCCGGACTTCCTGAACATTCTGCGTATCCATGGCGCCACGCTTCGCCATGCACTGGGCCGCAAGGGCCTGCCGGATGAATATGCCGCCATCGATACCGGCGGTTATCCGGCGGCGCCATCCTTCGAGGCGGCGGTGGAGGCGCTGCGGACCTGCCTCGACCTGACGGCCGGCACCGGCTAGTTTCCGGAGATCCGGGCGATCACGTCCTCCGGAAATTTGTATCCGTCGAAATTCGGCCGTCGACGCACCTTTCTGCACAGCGCAGTCAGCATTGCGATATCGTCGTCGTGATTGTCCCAGAAGAAGTCTCCCCCGGCCCTTACGGCGCCCCACATCGCATTTGCCATGAAGTTGCTGACCCCGTTGTTCTTCAGCAGGGTAAAGAATATGTCGTCGGTAATTTCCCGGTTCTCCTGGTGATTATAGTACATCCAGTCGTGGATCAGGGACGGCAGCATCACGTCCGGATGAAAGGGCGTATAGGTGAACAGCCAGGCGGGAGCGGGGATGCTCGCGCCGTCGAATGTGAAGAATTTGGGAACGACGACGGCGACGCCCTCCAGTTCCAGTCGGTAATCGCGCCTGAGCTCATAGGTGTTTTCCGCTGCATGCGGCGCGACGATGGGCTGCCTGAGGGCCATGCCGGGACTCCGCAAATCAGGATTTGAGACGGGAGCGGCAGTCCGTCGGGGCGGCGCCGGCGGCGACATCGGCGTCGCGGGCGCGGTCCTCCGCGGGGGCGGGGCTGAAGGCGCCGGACATCGATAACGATCTCCCGGGAGCGGCGACTGGGGACGCGCGAATGATAAATTTTCATTCTTTATAATGTCAAATAAGGAAATAGACATTCACTTTTCGAGGGCGCCGACGGGTACGAACCGTCCGGCTTCCGCCTGGCCGGACCGGGCGCCCGAAGGCGGCTCCGGCACGACCGCTCGTGACGCAAACGGGCGTATTCGCGTCGGAAATCGGCTAATGGCGCGCGCCGGCCCTGTCAGGCTTTCCCCCAGGCAGACAGGGGAGGGCGGTCATGGCCGGAGCACTCATGGAACGCCTGGCCGCCGGAGAGGCGGTCATCCACGGCAGCGGCTACCTGTTCGAGATGGAGCGGCGCGGCTACCTGCAGGCGGGGGCCTATGTGCCCGAAGTGGTGATCGACCATCCGGAAGTCGTCGAACAGCTTCACGAGGAATTCGCGCGCTGCGGCTCCGACGTGGTGCTCGCCTTCACCTATTACGGCCACCGCGAGAGACTGCGCCTGATCGGCAGGGAGCACCTGCTGGAGCGGCTCAACCGCGACGCCATCGCCATTGCCCGCAAGGTCGCCCTGCGCCACCCCGGCACGCTCCTCGCCGGCGGCACGTGCAACACCAACAAATATGACCCGGGCGACCCGGCGACGGACGCGACCGCGCGCGCCATGTTCGAGGAACAGATCGGCTGGGCGGCGGAGGAAGGCGTCGATTACATCGTCTGCGAGACGCTGTCGCATCTGGGCGAAGCGAAGATCGCTATCGACGTCTGCCGGCAGGCGGGCCTGCCGCTCGTGCTCGGCTTCGCGATCCATCGCTCGGGCAAGCTCCGGGATTTCGACGGCTCACTGGCGGAAGCCTGCCGCATCTGCCTGGACGAGGGCGCGCATCTGGTCGGCTTCAACTGCCACCGGGGTCCGGCGACCATGTGGCCGCTCCTCCGCGAGGTCGCCGAGGAGGTGGAACCGGCGCGGCTCTGCACCTGGGCGGTCGCCTACCGCACCACCGCCCTGCAGCCGGCCTTCGGCGCGCTGGTGGACGACGCCATGCCGTTTCCCGAGGCGCTGCCGGGGGGCCTGAGCTTTCCGGTCGGGCTCGACCCCTTCCAGTGCACCCGCTACGAGATGGGCGATTTCGCGCAGAAATGCCATGAGCTGGGCCTGCGCTATTTCGGCGGCTGCTGCGGCACCGGCCCGCACCATATCCGCGCCATGGCGGAGGCCATCGGGCGCACGCCCGCCGCAAGCCGCTACAGCCCCGACATGTCGAAGCACTATGCGCTCGGCACCGACGAGCGGCTCCTCCGGCACAACCGGGACTACGTGCCCCATTTCACGGCCACGCCCGCGCGCCCCGGTTGAAGGGAGTGGCCCGCCGGTCGTAAACCTGTCTGCAAGGGGAAGGGGACCTCATGCGGATTGCGGTTTACGGCGCGGGCGCCATAGGCGGCCACCTCGCGGTTTCGCTGGCCGGCGCGGGCGCGGATGTTTCGGTCGTGGCGCGCGGGGCGCATCTTGACGCGATACGCGCGCGCGGCCTCAGCATGGGCGGACGCACGGTCCGGCTGCCTGCGAGCGCCGATGCAGCCGAACTCGGCCCGCAGGACGCCGTCTTCATCACGCTGAAGAGCCACCAGCTTCCCGGAGCCCTGGAGGGCGTCTCGGCGCTGCTCGGACCGGAGACGGCCGTGGTGACGGCCATGAACGGACTGCCCTACTGGTATTTCCACGGGCTGGGCGGCCGGCGCATCGAGAGCGTCGATCCCGGCGGGCGCATACAGGCTGCAATCGCGCCCGAGCGCGCCATCGGTTGCATCACCTTCGTCGCGGCCGAAGTGTCCGCCCCGGGCGTCGTCCACCACACCGGCGGCGCGGAATACCGCATGGGCGAGCCGGACGGAAGCCGTTCGCCCCGGCTTGCCGCGCTCGCGGACCTCCTGCCCGCTGCCGGCATCGGGGTTGCGGTCAGCGCCGACATCCGCACCGACATCTGGCTCAAGCTGCTCGCCAATGTCTCCATCGCTCCCGTCTCGGCGCTTACCGGCGCGTCTGTCGCCGAGGCGGCGGGGGATGAGGGCACGCGCGATGTCGTCCGCGGCGCGATGGAGGAATGCAAGGCTGTCGCCCGCGCTTTCGAGGTCGAAATCCCGATCTCGACCGAGGACCGCATAAACAAGACGGCGGGCTTCAACACCCACCGGCCTTCGCTGCTGCAAGACATCGAGCGCGGCCGGCCTCCGGAACTCGATCCGACCCTGGGGTCGGTGCGCGAACTGGGCCGCATGGCCGGTGTCGGGACCCCGGTGATCGACGCCCTCTACGCTCTCACCCGCCTGCGCGCCGCCTCGAGCTGACGGGCCCGCCGTTCCCCTGCGGGCTCGTATCGATCGGCGCGGCGGCCTCGATTACAGAAAATTATCCTTGCCTAAACGTCCTGCTGCCGGCTACACAAGGCAATCACTATGCCCTGTTGAGTGTTTGTTTGTTCTATTGCATCATACGGGTCCGCCGCGCGGGCGGAGCGCCCGGCACGGCTTGACGATGTCAGGACGCCGCAGCTAGAGGTATATTGCGGGAGGCAGCGAACGCGGTTCCATGAAAAACCTCGCAGTCAGAGTCCTCGCCGCTTGCCTCGTGGTTTTCGTGCTTTCTTCCTGCGAAGCGGCCCGGAAAATCGGGTCTGATTTCGACAAATTCGGATCCAACCTGCGCGCCCAGTTCCAGGGAAAAAAGGCGCCGGTAGTGAAGGCGGCAAAGGTCACCCGGGAACGCGCCTTCCATAACAGGACCAAACAGGTCGAACGCGACCGGCAGGCCCGGATCTTGACCGCGGCGCCCGTAAATCCCGAAAAGATCGAGCCGGTCGTGGAAGCGAAACCCGACCTGCCGCAGCGGACGGCGCTGGGCATCCCGTTGCCGCTTCCTGCGCCGCGAACGGCGGGGGGAGGCGAAACGGCGCCGGAATTCCGGGGACAGAAGCGAAAGGGCGTCGCCGACGGAGAGGGCGAGTGGCGTTCGCCCGACGGCCACCGCTATGTTGGCGCGTTCCGGAACGGGAAATTCCATGGACGGGGCGTGTATTTCTGGCCTGACGGCGAGCGTTATGACGGCGATTTCCTGGATGGGAAATTCCAGGGCAACGCGGTCTGGTCCATGGCGAACGGGGACCGCTATACCGGAGAAGTGCGTGACGGGAAGATGCACGGGAAAGGCATCTACAACAGCCCCGGGGGCGAACATTACCAGGGGGATTTCAGGGACGGGAGATTTTACGGATTCGGCGACTGGACGATGGCGGACGGCAACCGCTATGTCGGCGACGTCCGCGATGACCAATTCCACGGATGCGGCGCCTATATCTGGGCCAATGGCGAGTATTACGCGGGCGAGTTCCGGCGCGACAGATTTCACGGCCTCGGCAGCTATGCCTGGCCTGACGGGCTCATGAAGACCTGTGAATGGCGGGACGATGCGGAGGTCGAGGGAAGCTGCGTCGAGCATCCGGCGGACGGAGGCGTTCCCGAGAGAGCGGCAGCCGCCTGTTTCCGCACGGCGTCCTGGCGCGGCGCCCTGCCGGTTCCGACCGGGGGCGCCAGCGCGGCGGAGCGCGCGGAAGGACGGAAGGCGACGGCGGCAGCACCGGATGGGGCGGACGGGGAAGAGGCGAGATATGAAGGCCAGCACCGGGATGGCAGGCCGCATGGAAGGGGCGTCCTCACCTTCGCCAACGGGGACCGCTATGTGGGCGAGTTCGCCGACGGCGAGATTCGCGGGCGCGGCACGATGCATCTCGCCAATGGCGACGTCTATGGCGGCGACGGCGAATTCGACAGCCGGGGCTTCCAGGGCTGCGGCCTCTATGTCCGCGCGAACGGAGACCGCTACCTGGGCGAATTCCGCGACGGCCGCTTCCACGGCCGGGGCACCTACGAATGGGCCGAGGGCGTGGCCGCCACCTGCGACTGGCGGGACGGCCAGCGGGTCGAGGAAAGCTGCAAGGCCCACCGGGTGACAGGCATCGGCGCGCGCTACCGGGGCGAGGGCATCTGCGGCACGCTCACGGACAGGAACGTGAAGCAGCGCAAGAGATGGGGGCGGTAGGCCGGCGGGCGCTGCGCGAGGTCTGCCATCCCCGAAGTCGTACTTCCCGCAAGAGAGAGGGCGTTTCCGTCGGCAGCCCGCTTGCGCGCCGGTTTGCAGGCGGGGCGGGACCGCCTATCCTGCGGTCTGTCCGGCGAGAGGGCCAGAAATCGACATGAGCCGACCGCTTGAGGGGCTGCTGGTGGTGAGCCTGGAGCAGGCCGTCGCCGCGCCCTTCCTGACAGCGCGGCTGGCGGATGCCGGCGCGCGCGTCATCAAGCTCGAACGCAGGGAAGGCGATTTCGCCCGCGGCTACGACAACTATGTGCGCGGCAGTTCCACCTATTTCGTCTATCTCAACCGGGGCAAGCAGTCGCTCGTCATCGACATCAAGGACGAGGCCGACCGCGCGCTGCTCCACCGTATCCTCGCATCCGCAGATGTCTGGGTGCAGAACCTGGCGCCGGGCGCGGCGGAACGCGCGGGCTTCGGCTCGGCGGAACTGCGCGCCCGCTATCCCCGCCTCATCACGGTCGATATTTCCGGCTATGGCGAGACCGGGCCGCCCTACGACCGGATGAAGGCCTATGACATGCTGGTGCAGGCCGAGAGCGGCGTGGCGTCGGTGACGGGCTCGGAGGCGGAGCCCGGGCGGATCGGCGTCTCCGCCTGCGATATCGCGACCGGCATGTTCAGCCATGCCGCCGTGCTGGAGGCGCTCATCAAGCGCGGCATCGACGGCAGGGGCTCCGCGATCAAGGCCTCGCTGTTCGCCTCGATGGCGGACTGGATGTCGGCGCCGCTGATGTGGCACGAATATGCCGGCCGGACATGGCCGCGCATGGCGCTCCGCCACCCGGCGCTGGTGCCCTACGGCGCCTTCGAGACCTCCGACGGCCACCGCGTGATGATCGCCTGCCAGAACGACCGCGAATGGCGGCGCTTCGCCGAGACGGTGCTGGAGCGCCCGGACCTCGCCGCCGCGCCGAAATACGCAACCCAGGTCGCGCGGGTCGAGAACCGCGACGAGGTCGAGGCGGTGCTCGAAGGGATCCTGGGCGCGCTCGACCGCGAGACCCTGCGCGCAAGGCTGGCGGCGGCCGATGTCGCCTTCGGCAGCGTGAACACGGTGGCGGACTTGTCGGAGCATCCGGCCTTGCGCCGCGTGGAGGTCGGCACGCCCGGCGGACCCGTCAGCCATGTCGCGCCGGCGGTCTATTTCGATGGAGAGCCTCGGGAATACGGGCCGATCCCGGAGGTGGACGAACACGGCGCCCTGATCCGGGAGGAATTCTCGCCATGACCCACACTGCCGCGGACCTGGAATATCTGCGCGATTCCATCGGCAACACCGAGGAAAGCCGCGACTTCGCCTCGCCGATGCAGATCCACGGCCTCGCCGCGCTGCTCGACAAGCCGGACGTGCCGCAGATGGGAGACCCCATCGGGCCGATGGGCCACTGGTGCTATTTCTACCCCCGCGTGCCGGCCTCGGGCATCGGCGCGGACGGCCACCCCGAGCGCGGCGGCTTCCTGCCGCCGACGCCGCTGCCGCGGCGCATGTTCGGCGGCTGCCGCACGACCTACCGCCAGGACGTGCTGGTCGGCGAGGAGATCGTGCGCAAGGGGCGGATCAAAGAGGTGGCGATCAAGGACGGGCGCACGGGCATCCTCGTGATCGTCACCGTCGCTTACGAGATCGAGAGCCCACGCGGCCTCTGCATCGAGGAAGAGCACGACATCGTCTATCGCGACAACCCGCCGGCCGACGCCGCCGACAGCCGCGGCAACAGCGGCAGGACGGGCAACGCGCCGACCGACCATGCCTTCATCCGGGAGATCGTGCCCGACCCGGTGATGCTGTTCCGCTATTCGGCGGTCACCTTCAACGGCCACCGCATCCACTACGACCGCAAATATGTGACCGAGGTGGAGGGCTATCCGGGCCTGATCGTCCACGGGCCGCTGACCACGACCCACATGCTGGAGCTCGGCATGGAGCAGATGCCGGGGCGGCGTGTGGCCCGCTACGACTTCCAGGCCCGGGCGCCGCTGTTCGACGTCGCTCCGTTCAAGGTCGCCGGCAAGCCGGGGGACGACGGCGCCAGCCAGACGCTCTGGTCGGTGACGCCCGAAGGCAATCTCGGCACCATCGCCACCGCCGTTTACGACTGAGGTGTCGCCGCTTCGCCGGCGCGCAGGCAGGCGGTGCGCACGCCGCCGCGCCGGGCCTTGACCGCGACCGCCACCCGGCGCCCGTATTCCCGGTCCGCACGGCGGAAATGGGCGAGGGAGCGGCAGACGATGGCGTCGCCGATCTCGGTGCGCTGCACCTGCGACAACGACTCGGCGATGGCGGCGACAAGACGGTCCTTTTCGTCCTCCGACATGAGCCGGTAGAGGTCGCCCGCCTGCGTGAAGTCGTCCACTTCGCGCATGTCCGGCCCGTGGCTGCCGGAGAGGCCGCGGGCCTCCATGCCGGCATAGAGCGGCTCGCCCGTTTCGACCGGGCCGCCGAAGCTGTTCGGCTCGTAATTCGCAGCCCGGCCGCCATTGTCGTCGAAGCGCATGGCCCCGTCGCGCCCGTAGTTCACGCCCTGGGCGAGGAGCCGGCCGCGCGGGCTGTTCACCGGCAGGCGGGTGTGGTTGACGCCGAGCCTGTAGCGGTGGGCGTCGCCATAGGCGAACAGGCGCGCCTGGAGCATCTTGTCGGGGCTCGGCCCCACGCCCGGCACCATGTGGCCGGGGTCGAAGGCCGACTGCTCCACCTCGGCGAAATAGTTGTCGGGAAGCCGGTTGAGCGTCAGCCGCCCGACCTCCATCGGGGGGTAGTCCCTGTGGGGCCAGACCCTGGTGAGGTCGAAGGGGTCGATCCGGTAATCGGCCGCATCGGTCTCCGGCATGACCTGCACCTCGAGCGTCCATGACGGATGGTCGCCCCGCTCGATGGCCCTGTAGAGGTCGTGCTGCAGGTGCCGGGGGTCCTCGCCCGCAAGCCGCGCCGCGTCCTCCGCCGCGAGGCACTCGACGCCCTGGTCGGTCTTGAAGTGGAACTTCACCCAGACGCGCTCGCCGGCGGCGTTCACCCACTGGAAGGTGTGGGCGCCGTAGCCGTTCATGTGCCGCCAGCTGCGCGGCAGGCCCCGGTCGCCGAACAGCCAGGTGAACTGGTGCGTGGCCTCCGGCGAATGGGAGAAGAAATCCCACGCGCTGTCGGCCTCCTGCCGGTTGCTGTGCGGGTCGGTCTTTTGCGAGTGTATGAGGTCCGGGAATTTCAGCGGGTCGCGGATGAAGAACACCGGCGTGTTATTGTCGGCGAGGTCCCAATTGCCGTCCTCGGTGTAGAACTTGACGGCGAAGCCGCGCGGGTCGCGCACGGTGTCGGCCGCGCCCCTGGAGCCGGCGAAGGTGGAGAACCGCACGAACACCTCGGTGCGCTTGCCGGCCCTGGCGAACATGCGCATCCGGGTCCAGCGGGCCGCGTCCGGATTGGTGACTTCGAAAACCCCGTAAGCGCCGGAGCCCACCGCGTGAACCACCCGTTCCGGGATGCGTTCGCGGTTGAAGCGGGCGAGCTTTTCGATCAGGTGCTGGTCCTGCAGCAGGAGCGGGCCGCGGGGGCCGGCGCTCTGGCTGTTCCGGTTGTCGGCCACCGGGGCTCCGGACTCGGTGGTGAGGTCGTTGGAACCGCGCATTTCCTGTCGCGCCTCCTCGTATCGATGTCGTTCCGCCGAAGCGTTGCGAACATGATTCCGGGGGCGCGACGACAATTCCAATGCAATATTCTCATCAATGCGATAAGTAATTCCAATATATAAATGCCGTCGGAAGGAAACGGTCAGCCCGTCTCCCGCCAGCGTTCGCGCGCCGCGTCGTCGTCCGCACGCGCGTCAACCCAGCGCTCGCCGTCCGCGCCTTCCTCGCGCTTCCAGAAGGGCGCTTCGGTCTTGAGCCAGTCCATCAGGAAATTGCAGCTGTCGAAGGCGGCCTGGCGGTGCGCCGAGGCGGTGATCGTCAGCACGATGGGGTCGCCCGGCTCCAGCCGCCCGTAGCGGTGGACGATCAGGGACGCCTCCAGCGGCCAGCGCCGGTGCGCCTCGGCGTCGATGAGCTCCAGCTGGCGCTCCGTCATGCCGGGATAGTGCTCCAGCGTCATGGAGCGCAGCCCGCCCAGGTCGCGCACCAGCCCGACAAAGCTGGCGACGCCGCCGATGCGCGTGTTGCCGGCGGTGAGCGCGGCGATCTCGCGCCCGACATCGAAAGCCTCGCGCTGGACCCGGATCATCCGCGTCAACCTCCGGTAACGGGAGGAAAGAAGGCCACCTCGTCGCCGGGGCCGACGGGCGTGTCGGCTTCGGCGAAGTCCTGGTTGACCGCGGCGCGGACGACCGAGCGGTCGGCGAAGACCTCCGCCTGGTCCGGGTTCTGCGCCGCCAGCCAGTCGATCAGCGCGCCGACGGTGGCGATGCCGGGCGGGGGCGAGACCTGCCATTCCGACATGCCGGCCTTGTCGCGCAACCAGGCGAAATAGAGGATCTTCAAACCAGCAACTCCAGCCGCTCGACGATGAAATCGGCGATGGCGTCCGGATCGTCAAGGTCGAGGGCGGGGAGGCCGTCCGCCCGCACGCGCTCCGCGGTCTCCGCATCGCATGCGACCGCAAGGACATCGGGATCGTCCGGCCAGAGCGCGCCGGCCTCGACGGTCGCGCGGTGAACCACCAGCTTGGGATGCGGCTCGCGCTTGTAGCCCTCGACCAGCACGAGGTCCACGGGCGAGAGCCGGGCAAGCAGGTCCGGCAGCGGCGGCTCCGCTTCCTCCCGAAGCTCGTGCATCAGCGCCCAGCGCCGGCCGGACGCCACCAGCACTTCGCCCGCGCCCGCCCGCCGGTGCTCCCAGGAATCCTTGCCGGGCTTGTCCACGTCGAAATTATGGTGCGCATGCTTGACGGTGGAGACCGAAACGCCGCGCTGCCTGAGCGCCGGAATGAGCCTGAGCACGAGCGTGGTCTTGCCGCTGCCGCTCCAGCCGGCAATGCCGAGCGCCTTCATGCCCCCGCGCCCAGCGCCTTGCGGACATAGCCGGCGCCCGTCCAGAGCGTGAGCAGGGCGGCGACCCAGAGCAGCACGACGCCGGCCCCGTGCGTCGCCGGCGGCAGCCCGGGGCTGGCGATCAGCAGGGTCAGCGCCGCCATCTGCGCCGCCGACTTGTATTTCGCGATGCGGGTGACCGGCAGCGCGCCGCCGCCCGCCGCCTCGCGCAGGCCGGACACGACGAACTCGCGCACGAGAATGAGCGCGGCGGCCAGCGTGCCCCAGACCCCGAGCCCGCCCAGACCCGCCAGCAGCAGCGCCGTGCCGTTGACCAGCACCTTGTCGGCAATCGGGTCGATGGTTGCTCCGAAGGCGGTCACCCTGCCTTGCTGCCGGGCGAGGTAGCCGTCCAGAAAGTCCGTTGCCGCCGCGGCGACGAAGAGCGCCGCCGCCCACCAGCTCTCACCCGTGGCGAGCAGTATCGCGAGCGGCAGGAGGGCCGCAATGCGCGAAAGGCTCAACAGGTTCGGCAGGCTAGGCATGGGTCACGGAATTCGGCGCCCGGAGACACCCGCCAAGTATGCGCCGGCCGGCCGCCCGGATGCAAGGACAAGGGGGCCTGCGGCACCCGGCCGGGCCAGTCCTCTCCCGCGCCCGTTCCGCGCTTCGCGCGGCCCTCGCCCAACCCTCTTCCTGTCAGGCATACCCGAACGCCCCCCCTTCGACAGGCTCTTCCGTCATGCCCGGACTTGTTCCATTGCTGTCCGGTTTAGCGATCGGGCGAAGCAGATTGGAGGTCGGCCGGGTTTTCGGGGGCATGTGTCCTCTCCCGTCCGCTCCCTTTCCATTATGCTC
>JAJEIH010000015.1 GCA_022827685.1 Alphaproteobacteria bacterium | reverse complement strand
TCTGACAATAAGGCTGCGCCAATCCGCTTCCGCCTGAAAATCAGCCGCTGCCCTCGCCCCGAACGCCCGAACACAAGACCAAACCGACCTCACCAATGGGCAACCGAGAGCCAAAAAACACCACAGCGCAAATTTCTTGCTCCGGAAAAAGCTGGAATGTGTCAACCTGATAAACGACCGCTACATCATCACCCGCGCGGCAGTCACCAAGGACGCCAGCCTTCTCCTTTGCGACTACTACATCTTCCTGAACGGCGGCGTGTCGAGGAAGGCCATCGTGCTCGGGACCAAGAAATTCATCGAGGTAACGCGCCAGGCCGCCGAGGAATACGCAGCGGACATCATCGCATAGCCGTTTCCCGCAAGTCGCCGCGCCATGACTAGCGAATCAGCAGGCGAGGCCGCCTCGGGGACCGTGCTCGTCTGCGGCGCGCTCGGCACTGTCGGCCGGGCCATGGTGGAGCATTTCGACGCGCTGTCGGGCTGGCGGGTCGTTGGCCTGTCGCGGCGCTCGCCCTACTTCAGCACCGGGGCCGAGTTCCGCAGCGTGGACCTACAGGACCGCGCGGCCTGCGAAGCGAACCTGTCGGACCTGCAGGACGTTACCCGTATCGTCTATGCCGCGGTGTATGAAAAAGCCGATGTGGCGAGCGGCTGGCGCGACCCCGACCATGCCGAAACCAACCTCGCCATGCTCCGGAATGCGGTCGAGACCGTGGAAGCCTCTTCGCCCGGCCTCCGGCATGTCACCCTGTTACAGGGCACCAAGGCCTACGGTGCCCATCACGGCCCGTTCAGGACACCCGCGAAGGAACGCGAGCCGCGTTACTGGGGTCCGAATTTCTACCATGACCAGGAAGACTGGCTGAGGCAACGGGCCGCCGGCGCCGGCTGGAGCTGGACCGCGCTCCGCCCGCAGGTCGTCTTCGGCGCCGCCATAGGCTCCAACATGAACGCGCTTGCCTGCGTGGCGGCCTATGCGGCGCTCTCGAAGGAGCTCGGCATGCCGCTCAGGTTTCCCGGCGGCGAGCCGCGCATCCAGGAGGCGACCGACGCCCGGCTGCTGGCCCGCGCCGCCGCCTGGGCGGGCGGGACGCCGGCGGCGGGCGGGGAGGCCTTCAACATCGCCAATGGCGACTGCTATGTCTGGCACAATCTGTGGCCCCGCGTCGCCGAAGTCTTCGAGATGCCGATGGAACAGCCCTTCCCCTGCTCGCTGAGGCGCGTCATGGCGGACAAGGGGCCCGTCTGGGAGTCCATGGTCGCGCGCCACGGGCTGCGGCCCTGGCGCCTTGAGGACATCGTGCCGTCCTGGCAGTTCGCGGACTTCATCTTCGGCTACGGCCAGCGCCCGAACCCGGCCGTCGTCAGCACGGTCAAGGCGCGGCAATCCGGATTCCAGGACTGCATGGACACGGAGGACATGCTGGTCGAGCTCCTGCGGCAGTTTCGCCGCGAGCGCATCGTGCCTTGAGAGCCGGCGCGCGGCGGCATAGGCTGCAACCCGTCACCCGATTAAGCTCCGTCAACAATGGAACCGCGCATGCACACAAGGGGCAAAGCCTTTATTGCGGGCATCTCCGAACACCCGACCCGCAAGGCGGTCGACACATCGGTCGCCCAACTCCACGCCGAGAGCGCCAGGGGCGCGCTCGATGACGCCGGCCTCTCGATCGAGGATGTCGATGCGTATTACTGCGCAGGCGACGCGCCCGGCCTCGGCCCGTTGTCGATGGTCGAATATATGGGCCTCAGGAATGTCCGGCATATGGACGCGACCGATGTCGGCGGCTCGTCCTATGTGCTCCATGTCGGCCACGCCGCCCAGGCGATAGCAGCGGGCAAATGCAAGGTGGCGCTCATCACGCTCGCCGGGCGGCCGCGCTCCGAGGGCATGGCGACCGGCACGGCGCCCCGTAACTACGGCGACGCTTCGCCCGACGTGCCGTTCGAGTTCATCTACGGCCCCACCGTGGTGAACATGTACGGCATGGCCGCGCGCCGGCACATGCACGAATTCGGCACCACCAGCGAACAGCTCGCCTGGATCAAGGTCGCCGCCTCGCACCACGCCCAGCACAACGAACACGCCATGCTGCGCAATGTCGTGACGGTGGACGACGTGGTCAACTCGCCGATGATCTCGGACCCGCTGCACCGGCTCGACTGCTGCGTGATCTCCGACGGCGGCGGCGCGTTCGTGGTGGTGGCGCCCGAGGTCGCGGCCTCGCTCAAGCGCGACTGCGTCAAGGTGCTCGGCTGCGGCGAAGCGCCGAAGAACCTGATGTCCGGCCAGGTGGACCTGACCTATACGGGCGCGCGCTGGTCCGGCCCGCAGGCGTTCGAGGAAGCCGGCGTCGCGCCGGGCGACATCGACTATGCGTCCATCTATGACAGCTTCACCATCACGGTGCTGGAAACGATCGAGGACCTTGGCTTCTGCGAGAAGGGCAAGGGCGGGGCGTTCGTCTCGGACGGCAACCTGATCGCGGGCACCGGCAAGCTGCCTTTCAACACCGACGGCGGCGGCCTCTGCAACAACCACCCGATGAACCGCGGCGGGCTCACCAAGGTGCTTGAGGCCGTGCGCCAATTGCGCGACGAGGCCCATCCTGCCGTCCAGGTGAAGGATTGCCAGCTCGCGCTCGCCCACGGCACCGGCGGCTCCCTCGGCACCCGCATGGGCAGTTCCACGACGATTCTCGGGAGGGCAGACGCATGAGCGCCCGCAAGATTCCGGCGCCGCCGACCAATGTCGAAAACGAGGACTTCTGGGCGGCGTGCAACGAAGGCAGGCTGATGCTGCCCCGCTGCGGCGATACCGGGAAGTTCTTCTGGTACCCGCGCAAGATCAGCCCGTTCACGCTCTCCGGGAATGTCGAGACGGTCGAGGCGGCGGGGACCGGCGAGATCTACACCTATTCGGTCATGCGCCGGTCCGACCCCCAATACGCCATCGGCTATGTGCGGCTGGACGAAGGCATCACCATGATGACGAATTTCGTCGATTGCGACTTCGACAGCCTGGCCGTCGGCATGAAGGTCAGGCTGGTCTTCGTCGAAGCGGAAGGTGGCCAGAAGGTGCCCTGCTTCACGCCCGCCTGAGGCGTCAGGTTTTCCGGCGCGGAGCTCCGGCGGCGCCCGGCTCCGCGCCGGTGACGAACAGTCCCTTTTCGTCGGCGCTGCGGATCGCCGCCTCCCGGTCCAGGACGAGCACGCCGCCGGCCTCGACCGCAATTCCCCGCAGCCCGGCAGCGGCCGCGGCCTCGACCGTGTCCGGGCCGATCACCGGCAGGTCCATGCGCCGGTCCTGCTGGGGTTTCGCGACCTTGACCAGCACGCCGCCCGGCCCTTCCCGCCTGAGGCCGGAGGCGCGCGCGATCATCCGGTCCGTGCCTTCCGCCGCTTCTATCGCCAGCACGATTCCCTGCTGCACGACCACCGCCTGGCCGGCGTCGGCGCGTCCAAGCGCCTCGGCCACTTCCAGGCCGCGGCGGATATCCTCCAGCGCGGTTTCGTCCGGCGCCAGCGTGCCGAGCGGGCCCGGCAGGGCCAGTGTGTCTGCCAGGATGGACGACACCTCGACCACGCGAAGTCCCTCGGCTTCGAACGCTTTCACCACATGGCGCATCAGCCCGTCATCGCCGAGCGCCTTCGCGCCGACCCGGGCAAGCAGGCGAACCGTGAAGAGGTCCGGCCGCAAGGACGCCAGCGACGGACGCCGGACATGCCCGGCGAACACCACCTCCGCCGCCTCTTCCTCGCGGATCGTTGCGACGACCCGCCCGACGGCGCCGAGCCGGCCCCAGCGGTGCGGATGCCCTTCGAGCCGGTCCGGTTCCGCAAATCCGTCCAGCCCGAGCAGGAAATAGGGCCGCTCGCTGGTGCGGCAGGCTTCGGCCAGTGCAAGCGGCAGCGATCCACCGCCGGCGACGATCGCCAGCTTAGGCTGCATCCCCGGAACTTTCCGGCAGGCAGAGGCCGCGGTCCGATTCAGCGCCCATGAACTCGACTATGCGGCGAACCATGGGATCGGCCCCATGTTCGGCTGAAACGGCGTCAAGCCGTTCGCCCATCGGGCCGTCGCCGTCGAACAGTTGCCGGAAGGCCCGTCGGAGCCGCGACAGGGTCTCGCGGTCTGTTCCCGCGCGCTTCAGGCCGATCCAGTTGAGGCCCCGCAGCGTCGCGCGGTCGCCGAATACCATGCCGTAGGGAATGACGTCCTGCACGACGGCGGACAGGCCGCCGATCATCGCATGGGGGCCGACGCGGACGAACTGGTGAACGGCCGCCAGGCCGCCGACGATGGCCCCGTCCTCAAGGACCACATGCCCGCCGAGCGTGGCGTTGTTCGCCATCACGCATCCGTTGCCCACCCGGCAATCATGCGCCACATGCGCGCCCATCATGAACAGGTTCCGGTCTCCGACGACGGTGCGCATGCCGCCGCCTTTCGTGCCCGGGTTCAGTGTGACGTGTTCGCGGATGATGTTGTCCGCGCCGATTTCCAGCGCCGAGGGCTCGCCCGCATATTTCAGGTCCTGCGGCTGGTGCCCGACCGAAGCGAAAGGGAAGATCGCGGTGCGCGGGCCGACCACCGTGCGCCCCGCCACCGCGACATGGGAATGGAGAACACAGCCTTCGGCGAGCTCGACCTCTCCGCCTACATGGCAGAAAGGCCCGATCTCCACGCCTTCGCCGATCGTCGCCCCCTCCTCGACGACGGCGCTCGAGTGTATGGAGCGCGCCATTACAACCCCTGGATCATTGCGCTGTATTCGGCCTCCGCCGCGAGGACCCCGTCCACCCTGGCTTCCCCCCGGAACCGCCATACCGCGCCCCGGTGGCGGCGAACCGCGACCTCCACGCGCACCTGGTCGCCCGGCACGACAGGCCGGCGGAAGCGCGCATTGTCGATGGTCATGAAATAGACCAGCTTGCCCCGCACATGCTCGCCCATCGTCTTCACGACGAGCACGGCCGCCGTTTGCGCCATCGCCTCGACCAGCAGGACGCCCGGCATGACAGGCTTGGACGGGAAATGTCCCTGGAAATGCATCTCATTGATGGAAACATTCTTGATGCCGACCGCGCTTTCGCCCAGCCGGATTTCGGTCACGCGATCGATCATGAGGAAGGGATAGCGATGGGGAATCGTCGCCATCACCTCGCCGATTTCCGCGATATCGGCGTCGTCAGTGGTCATGTGTCCTCGCCGCCCAACGCCGGGACTTCCGCCGCTTATTCCGAAACTTCAATGGTTACACTTGGCAGAACTTCATTCAAGCGATTCAGGACGTCCTCGGTGAACTCCAGGGCCTGCTCGTCCGCCCATACCAGGGCGGCCTTCTGCACTACGATATTCGCGCCGAGCTTCGCGGCCAGCTCGCGCGCAACGCTCTGCAATTGCACCTGGACCTTGCGCAGCGCTTCGGCGCGCGCCCGGTCCAGCAGAGTCCGTTGGCGCTGGGCGCTGCTGCGAAGTTTCACGAGCTGCTCGCGCAACTCCTTCACCCTGGCCTTGTAGGCTTCCTTGGAGAGCAGGCCGCGCTGGTCCTTCAGCGACTCGTCCTCCTTTCGCAAGCGCGCCTCGGCGGCATTGAAATCGTTTCCGTAGCGCGCTCCCAGAGCTTCCACCTGCCTGGCGATCCCGACCGCCGCCACGGCCTCGCGCATGATCCTGTTGGTATCGACGACGATGACGACCGACTGCGGCACCTCGGCCAGAACCGGCGCCGTGCTGAGGCACAGCAGCCATACCGCTATGAGCCTTCGCATCAGAACTGCTGCCCGATGCTGAACAGGATCGTTTCGTCCTTGTCGAAGTCTTCCTTCATGACGGGCCAGGCGAAATCGAGGCGAAGCGGCCCGAGCGGCGTGGTCCAGGATATGCCGAAGCCGAGCGAGCCGCGTATCGAGGCGTCGTCTTCGAAGAGCTTGCCATCGACGTTGTCAACGCCGGTGAGCGTGCCGAACTCGGCGAACAGCCTGGCCTGGAGCCCCAGATCTTCCGCCGAAAGGCTGACCGGGAAGATCGCCTCGGCGGAGGTGGTCGCAAGGTAGTTGCCGCCGAGTGGAAAGCCGGAATTGATCGATCTGGAGTTGTACCTCGGGCCGACCCCGCCGAACTCGAACCCTCGCAGGGTCCTGCCGCCGAGAAAATAACGATCCACGCCTGTGACATCCTTGCCGAGCCCGTATATCGCACCCACCCGGGCCGACAGCGCCAGGGTTACGGGCGGCTTCTTCGACATGGGCAGATAGTGCGTCCCCCTGACATCCGTTCGGAGATAGCGGGTCTGCCCGCCGAGGCCGGCCAGGTCGTTGCTGATGCTGAAGATGTTTCCCGAAGTCGGGTTGAACCGGTTGTCCCGCGTATCGTACGCGACTTCATGCCCGACAACCGAAGACGTAGTGGAATCCCTTGGTCTAGTGCTATTGCCAGGGTGAGGCTCCTCTACCCGACGGGCCACGGTGTAGCGCCAGCGTTGATACCAGTCCCGGGAAAGCTTGTAGCCGATCCGGAGACGGCTGCCGGTTCTTTCCAGATCGTAATTCAGGTTGTCGTTTTCGGTCACGACCCGGAAAATATCTCCTCCAACCGAGATGGGCTGGTCCTGGAAATACGGTTCGGTAAAGGACAGCTCGATCTGGTTCTGCTGTTCGGCCAGCGTCGTTGAAAGAGCCAGATTCTGTCCTTTTCCGAGCAGGTTGCGTTCGGCGAGTCTCAGAGAGAGCAGCCCGCCGCTCTCGCTGGAATAGCCGGCGCCTATCGAAAACTCGCCCGTTGCCGTCTCTTCCACCTCGACCGTCACCCGTGTCCGGTCCGGCTGGCTTCCCCGCTCATTGGAAACATCGACCTTCCTGAAATAACCCAGATTACGCACCTGCCGGGTCGCCCTGGCGATTTTGGACGGGTTGTATGCGTCTCCCTCCACAATCCCGAACTCGCGCCGGATAACGCGGTCGAGCGTGCGCAAATTGCCCTCGACATCGATGCGTTCGACGTAAATTCTCGGTCCTTCATCGACGAGGAAAACGAGATCGACTTCCCGTTCTTCCCTGCGGATTGTCGAGCGCGGCTGGACATCGACAAACGCAAATCCCGAAGCGCCTACCGCATCGACCAGATCGTCCACCGTTTCGCGAACCTTTTCGCTGTCGTAGATTTCACCCGTGCGGGGCTGGAGGAAAGACGACAGGCGGAAGTCCGGAATGTCGGTCAGCCGGTTTTCGAGCGAGACTGCCCCGAAGGTGTATTGTGGACCTTCTTCCACAGTGAAAGTCAGGATAAAGCCGTCCCGGTCCGGCGTCAGTTCGGCAACTGCCGAAGCCACCCGGAAATCGACATAACCGTTGGAAAGATAGAAGGCGCGAAGCTGTTCGCGGTCGAACGCCACGCGGTCCGGATCGTAAACATCGTCATTCGAGAGAAAACGATACCAGGCCGCCTCCTTGCTGCTGATCTCGCCTATCAGGTCGCTGTCGCTGAATTGCTGGTTCCCGATGAACACGATCCTCTCGATGAGGGTCTGTTCTCCCTCGTCGATTTCAAAGGCGACATCGACGCGGTTCTGCGGAAGTTCGATAATCTTGGCTTCGACACTCGCTGCAAAGCGGCCCGACCGCCGGTAGATTTCGAGAATGCGCTTGACATCGCGCTCCGCCGCCGAGCGCGTGAAAATCTGGCGCGGCTTGAGCTGCACTTCGGGACCAAGCGTCTCATCGTCAATCCGCCTGTTTCCTTCGAATGCAATACGGTTGACGACCGGGTTCTCGGCAACTGTCACCACCATGACATCGCCGCGCATGTCGATACTGACATCGGCGAAATAGCCGGTTTCGAACAGGCTCTTCAGGGCGTCGCTGATGGTTCTCGGCCCCAGGACATCGCCCGGCTGCAGGCGCATATAGGAACGGACGGTTTCGGGGTCCACGCGCTGCGCGCCGACGACCTCGATGTCGCGGACGGCGCCGCCCGTCTGGGCGTTAACAGCCGCCGACGGCAGCACCATAGCGGCGGCCAGCGCCCATGCGGCAAGTGCGACTCGCCATCTGCCCATGGAGTCTCCCATCGACGGCGTCATCCGACGACGCGTTCCAAGAATGCCACAACCTGAAAGTACACCAAATCATTCCAGGTTACGAACAACATCAACGCTACAACCAGACCCAGGCCGATCCTGAACCCGATTTCCTGAGCCTTCTGTCCGAGCGGACGGCCCCGAACGGCCTCAATTGCATAGAAGACAAGATGCCCGCCGTCCAGAAGCGGAATCGGGAACAGGTTGATGAGACCGAGATTGATCGACAACAGCACCATGAAATGCAGATAGGCCGAGAAGTCGATCTTCGCGACCTCGCCCGCGAGATGCCCGATGCGCAGCACCCCGCCGAGTTCGTCGGTGGAACGGCGGCCCTCGATCATCTCGCCGACGAAGGCGAGGATGGTCACCGTCATGGTCCAGGTGTAGTCGGCAGCCGCGCCCAGCGCTTCTCCGGGCCCGAGGCGCACCGTCTCCGTCGCCCTGCCGCGCACGCCGAGCAGCCCGAACTCATGCACATTGCCAAGGCTGTCGGTCTGCTGTTCGACCGCCGGCGTGACGGTGAGCGACGTTTCCGCGCCGTCGCGGACCACGACGGCTTCCAGCGGCCGGCCGGGACTGAGCCGCACAATCCGTTGCAGGTCCTCGAATCGCGCAATCGTCTCGCCGTCGAGCTCTGCGAACCGGTCGCCGGCGCGGATGCCGGCCGACGCGGCGGCGCTGCCCTCCACCACTTCGGTGACGACGGGGCTGGTTTGCCGCTGGCCGTAGGTCATGAACATGACGGCGGCAAGGAGGATCGCAAACAGGAAGTTGGCTGCGGGACCCGCCGCGACAACGAATGCCCGCTGCCCGAGCGACTTGTTGCCGAACGCGACAGCGTGTTCGTCGGGCGTCAATGTGTGCGCGCCGTCCACCTCGCCGAACATGCGCACATAGCCGCCAAGCGGAATGAGAGCGACCTTCCAGCGCGTTCCGGCCCGGTCGGTCCAGCCCCAGAGCTCGCGACCGAACCCGACGGAGAATACCTCCACCCTGATGCCGCATCGGCGCGCCGCCCAGTAATGACCGAACTCATGCACGAACACGAGCACGCTCAGAAGGACCAGGAACGGGACCAGATATTCCCAGAGGAAGCTCAACCGGCGCCTCCCCGGGGCAGCGTCGCGCCCGCTGCCCGGTCAACCAGCCTCCCGGCCACTTCCCGCGCCTCCCGGTCGGCGGACCGCACATCGTCCAGGCCGGCAAGCCGGCCCGACCCCATTGCAGCCACGGTATTGCCCGCAATCTCGGCGATTTGCAGGAAGCCGATCCGCTCCGACAGGAATGCCGCGACCGCCACTTCGTTTGCCGCGCTCAGCGCCGCCGGCTCCGTGCCGCCCCTTTCCAGCGCCTGGCGGGCCAGCGCAAGGGCCGGAAACCGTTCGGGGTCGGGCGGCTCGAAGTCGAGACGGCCTATCGCTGCAAGATCGAGGCGCTCACCCGTCACCGACAGCCGTTCGGGCCAGGCAAGCGCGACGGCTATCGGCGTGCGCATGTCTGGCGTGCCCAACTGCGCCAGCACCGAGCCGTCGGCATATTCCACCATGGAATGCACGATGGATTGCGGATGGACGAGAATGTCTATGGCGTCGCCGGACATTGCGAACAGATGACGGGCTTCGATGAGCTCCAGGCCCTTGTTCATCATGGTCGCCGAATCGATGGTGATCTTGGCGCCCATGTCCCAATTCGGGTGTTTGAGGGCTTCGGCGGGGCGCACGGCAGCCATGTCTTCCCGGCTGGCTGACCGGAAAGGCCCGCCCGAAGCAGTCAGAATCAGGCGCCGGACCGCGTCCCGGCACTCGGCATCGAAAACCTGGAAGATCGCATTGTGCTCGGAATCGACCGGCAGGATCGTGCTTCCGGAGGCGCGCGCCGCCGCCATCATCAGCTCGCCCGCGCACACCAGGCTTTCCTTGTTGGCCAGAGCGACAACGGCGCCGCGCTCGACAGCCGCAAGCGTCGATTCCAGGCCCGCCGCACCGGCAATGGCCGCCATGACCCATTCGGAATCGCGTCTGGCGGCCTCCACCACGGCTTCCGGGCCGGCCGCCGTCTCGATGCCGGTTCCGGCCAGTCCCGCCTTCAAGGCGGCATAGCTGCCGGGATCCGCGACGGCCACGAACTCGGGTCGGAAATCGCGGGCCTGCCGCGCAAGAAGATCGGCGTTCCTTCCCGCCGCGAGGGCGACGACCCGGAAACGCTCCCGATGTTCGCCGATGACGGAAAGCGTATTTGCGCCTACCGAACCGGTTGCACCCAGTATCGCCACCCGCTTCGCCGTCATGTCCATCGCCACCCGCAAACCGTGAGCAGCATAACGGCGGCGGCTCCCGCCAGAAGAGCGTCCACACGGTCCAGCAGCCCGCCATGCCCGGGAATCAGGCGGCCGCTGTCCTTGACGCCGAACCGGCGTTTGCAGGCGCTTTCGAACAGGTCGCCTGCCGCTCCCGCTCCGCCGACGAGCACGCCGGCTGCAAAGCCGCCGCCCGCGCCTCCGGGCGCATCGAAGGCGGCGCCTGCCGCAGCGCCGGCGACGCCGGCAGCGGCAAGCCCCCCGGCAAGGCCGCTCCAGGTCTTGCCGGGACTCCAGGACGGAGCCAGTTTCGGGCCTCCGACCCTGCGCCCTGTCCACCAGGCGGCGATGTCCCCCGCCCAGACGACGGCGAACAGCCAGACAACGATTTCCAGGCCGCCGAATTCCGGGCGCCTGAGGGCGATGAGGCACATGACCGGAAGCGCGATATAGAGAACCCCCGCACCCAGCGCCTTCCGTCTGAACAGCAAACCGGTCGCAAGCGCTGCCCCAAGCGCGACCGCCCCCTGCAGGACTGCCGGCGCCGAGAAAAGGGCCGGAGCCGTGGCGGCCGCAGGTATCGCCGTAAACGCCCTCGCCGCCTCCGGCGCGGCCATCGCGACCCACTCGCGCCCGGCGATCAGCGCGCCGGCAAACAACAGGGCTTCCCAAAACGGCGTCCCGGCCCATACCGCCAGGATTGCACCCGGCATCAGGACGACGGCCGCGGCCAGGCGCCGGAAGGTCTCGTCAGGCAGCGCGAGCGCCATAACGCCGTTCGCGTCGGCTGAATGCGGCAAGCGCCGCTTCCAGATCGGCTTTGGCGAACTCCGGCCATAGCCGGTCGGTGAAGAAAAATTCCGCGTATGCCGCCTGCCAGAGAAGGAAATTGCTGATCCGCATCTCGCCGCCGGTGCGGACCATCAGGTCGGGGTCGGCTATGCCGGCCGTGTCCAGCCTCGCTGCGAAGGCGGCCTCGTCGATATCGCCGGACCGGAGCCTGCCCGCGGCTCCCTCCTCGGCCAGGCGCCGGGCGGCGCGCACGATCTCGTCACGGCCGCCATAGCTGACCGCAACCTGCACGAGGATGGCGTCATTGCCGGCCGTCAGGGCCTCGGCATGGGCGATCCGTTCGCGGAGGTCGACCGGCAGGCGGTCCCGCTCCCCGATCATTCGCAGCCGCACGCCGTTGCGGTGCATGTCATCCAGTTCCCTGCCGAGATAGTAGCGCAGCAGGCCAAGCAGGTCGTCCACCTCCTCCGCCGACCGGCGCCAATTCTCGGAGGAAAAAGTGTAGAGCGTCAGTATCTCGATGCCGAGTTCGCTCGCCGCCCTTACCGCGCCGCGCGCCGCCTCTGCGCCGCGCGCATGCCCGGCCGCGCGCGGCAGGCCCCGCGCCGAAGCCCAGCGCCCGTTGCCATCCATGATGATGGCGACATGGCGAGGCAGCGCAAGCGGCGCGGGAAACGCCCGTGTTTCAACCGCCATGGCGGTCACACCTGCATGATTTCGGATTCTTTGGCGTCCACGGCGCTGTCGATTTCCTTGACGAAGCGGTCCGTCAGCTCCTGCACCTCTTCGGACCACAGATGCTGTTCGTCCTGGGAAAGGTCCCCCGCCCGCTCCATGCGCTTGAGCTTGTCCATGCCGTCGCGGCGCACATTGCGAACGGCGACCCGCGCCTGCTCTGCGTAGCGGTGGGCGACCCTCGCAAGTTCCGTCCGGCGCTCTTCGCTCAATTCGGGGATCGGCACCCGGATCAATTGGCCGTCCGAAGCGGGATTGAGTCCCAGGGCCGACTCGCGAATGGCTCGCTCGACCGCCTTCACATTGCCTCTGTCCCAGACCTGCACCGTCAGCATGCGCGGCTCCGGCGCGCCGAGCGTCGCCACCTGGTTGATGGGCATTTCCGAGCCGTAGGCTTCCACAGTCAGCGGCTCCAGAAGCGATATGCTTGCCCGACCGGTCCTCAGCCCTGCGAATTCGCGTTTCAGCGCCTCGATGGCGCCGTTCATGCGCCGTTCCAGATCGTCGATATCGGGGTCTTCGGACACGAGAGCCTCGCTTTCCTACCGGATCACCGTCGATGCCTCGCGGCCCGTCAGTGCGCGGGCGAACGAACCCGCATTATGCAGCGAAAAGACGAGAATCGGAATGCTGTTGTCCCGCGCCAGCGCAACGGCAGAGGCGTCCATGACCTTGAGGTCGCGCTCAAGAACTTCGTTGTAAGTCAGTGCATCATAGCGCTCGGCATCGGGCACCTGTTCGGGGTCCGCGGAATAGACGCCGTCCACCTTCGTCGCCTTGAGCACCGCATCGCAGCCAAGCTCGCTCGCCCGCAATATCGCGGCGGAATCGGTGGTGAAGAACGGGTTGCCGGTGCCGCCCGCCAGAACCAGGACCCGGCCGCGGCGGAGATGGCGGTCGGCGCGCTCGCGAATGAACTGTTCGCAGACCGTGTGCATCGGGATCGCGCTTTGCACGCGCGCCTCGACGCCGGCGTCCTCCAGCGCGCTGCGGAGCGCGAGCGCGTTGATGACCGTGGCGAGCATCCCCATGTTGTCGCCCGCAACGCGCCCGACGCCGATTTTCGAGGAATTCACCCCCCGGAAGATATTGCCCCCTCCGACGACGACCGCCACCTGGACGCCGAGCGCCCTTGCCTCGGCAATGTCGCCCGCGATGCGCCGCATTGTGGAAGGTGCGATGCCGAACTCTTCACCGCCCATCAAGGCTTCGCCGGAAACCTTGAGCAGAACGCGGCGGAAACGGGGTTGCTGCGCCATGAACTCTCCCGTCGGGGCCCGGGCGTCAGTTCCCGAGCGTTTGGGCCACCTCTGCGGCGAAATCCTTGTCTTCGCGCTCCACGCCCTCACCCAGAGCGAAGCGCACGAAGCCGGTGCAGGATACCGGCGCGCCGATATCGCCTGCAGCGTCCTCCAGCACCCTGGCCACAGATTTGTCGGTGTCCATGATGAAGGCCTGCTCGGCGAGCACGACCTCCTCGTAATACTTGCGCATCCGCCCTTCGACCATCTTCTCGATCACATGGTCGGGTCGGCCGGAGGCCTTCGCCTGATCCACGAGGATGGCGCGCTCGCGCTCCACCGCCGACTCATCGACATCGCCGCGCGAGACCCAGCGGGGATTGGCGGAGGTCACATGCATGGCGATCTGCTTGCCGAGCGCGGCCAGCTTTTCCTTGTCGCCGGAGGATTCCAATCCGACCAGGACGCCGATCTTGCCGAGGCCCGGCGCCGCTGCGCTATGCATGTAGCCTGCCACGACGCCTTCCCCGACCTTGACCGTGGCGTAGCGGCGGAGGTTCATGTTCTCGCCGATGGTGGCGATCAGGCCGGTGACATACTCCTCGGCGGTCTGCCCCTCGATCTCGCTTCCCTTGAGGGCATCCAGTCCGCCCTCGACGGTCAGCCCTAGCGCTGCCAGCCGCGCGACCGCAGCCTGGAAGCCTTCGTTGCGCGCCACGAAATCGGTCTCTGAGTTGAGCTCGACCAGCGCGCCGCGCCCATCCTCCAGCGCCATGCCGACCAGCCCTTCGGCCGCCGTCCGGCCGGCCTTTTTCTGCGCGGCAGCCAGCCCCTTCTTGCGCAGCCAGTCCAGGGCCGCCTCGATGTCGGCGCCGTTTTCCGTCAGCGCCTTCTTGCAGTCCATCATGCCGGCGCCGGTCCGCTCGCGCAGATCCTTGACCAGCGCCGCCGTCACCTGAGCCATCGGTGTTCGCCTTTCTTGCGGTCAGTTCGTCTTTTCTTCGCCAGCCTCGCCGGCGCTGTCGGCAGTCTCCTCCACCGCCCCGGCTTCCGCAGCCTCGGAAGCCTCCGCAACCTCGGGCGCCTCCACAGGTTCGGAAGTTTCTGCGGCCTCGGAAACCTCCGCAGCCTCGGGAGCCTCGGGAGCTTCCGCAGTTTCCGGAGCTTCCGTAGTCTCCGGAGCTTCTGCGGCCTCGGGAGCTTCCGCAGTCTCGGGCGCCTCTGCGACACCGGCGGCCTCGGGCGTCTCGACGGTATCGGCGGACGCCTCTTCCGGCTCGCCCTCGGGTCCTGCGACCTGCTCCTGCGGCGCCGCCTCCAGCTCGCCGATATCCTGGCCGGACGCCGTCATTTCCCGCTCGATGCCGTCCAGCACGGCGCTCGTGACCAGCTCGCAATAGAGCGAGATCGCCCGGATCGCGTCGTCATTGCCGGGCACCGGGAATTCGACGCCGTCGGGGTCGGAATTGCTGTCCAGCACAGCAACGACGGGAATATTCAGCTTGCGGGCCTCGGCGACGGCGATGTGTTCCTTGTTGGTGTCGATCACGAAGAGGATGTCGGGCAGGCCCGCCATCTCCTTGATGCCGCCCAGCGTCTGCTCCAGCTTGTCGCGCTCGCGCTGAAGCTGCAGGAACTCCTTCTTGGTCAGGCCGACATTGTCCTGCGCCAGCTGTTCCTCGAGGTCGCGCAGCCGGTTGATGGAATTGGAGATCGTCTTCCAGTTCGTCAGCATGCCGCCGAGCCAGCGGTGGTTGACGAAATACTGCCCGCATTGCCGCGCCGCCTCGGCCACCGTTTCCTGCGCCTGGCGCTTGGTGCCGACGAACAGGACGCGCCCGCCTTCGCCCACGACATTGGAAACCGCTTCCAGCGCGCGGTAGAGCATCGGGACCGTCTGCTGGAGGTCCATGATGTGGATGCCGTTGCGGATCCCGAAGATGTACGGCGCCATCCGGGGGTTCCAGCGTCGGGTGTGATGTCCGAAATGGACGCCGGCTTCCAGAAGCTGGCGCATGGTGAATGTCGGCACGGCCATCGGCTCGCCTTTCTTGTTCCGGTTTGTCCTGACGCGGGCCGTCGCCTTCCCTCGGGAAGGAACCGGACCGGCCTTGTCGGCCGCGGCCCGCGTGCGAAATCGCGCGCTGTTTACGCGCGCCCGCCCCGGAATGCAAGCTGCTCCGGGGCGGGCGTCTTGCCGCCGGAAGCCCGGCTAGACGACCGGGCTGCGATTGCCGTCCACATTGATCGCCGTGCCCGTGATGTAGGACCCGGCGTCGGACGCGAGGAAGCAGGCGATATTGGCGAACTCCTCGGCCTCGCCGAAGCGCCCGAGCGGAACGCCGAGTGTGCCTGCCATCCCTGCAAGCCAGCTGTCGAAATCGGTGTCCGGGGCCGCGTCCGCATGCCGGCGGACCCACTGGCCGGAACGGATAAACCCGGTCAGCAGCGCGTTGACCAGCACACCGTGGGGCGCGCCCTCGCCTGCCAGCACCTTGGTAAGCGCCATGCCCGCCGCCCGCGAAACGGCCGTTGGCGCGCCGCCGGCCTGCGGCGCCTTTGCGCCCACATTCAACACATTGACGATCCGGCCCCAGCCGCGCGCCTTCATGTCCGGCAGCGCCAGCCGGCACAACCGGATCGCGGCAAACAGCTTGAGGTCGAGGTCGGCCTGCCAGGTCGCGTCGTCGATCTCCTCGAATTTGCCGGTCTGCGAAGTTCCGGCGTTGTTGACCAGGATATCCACGGCGCCGAACCGCGCGACGGTATCGCGGTAGATCCGTTCGCAGTCTTCGACCCTGCTGACGTCGGCGGAAAAGGCGGCCGCGCGGCCGGGCGCAACCGCTTCCAGCGCGGCCAGCGCCTCGTCGAGCGGCCCCTGGCGGCGGGCGGCGATGGCGACCGATGCGCCGGCGCCTGCGAATTTCAGCGCCATTGCCCGGCCCATGCCGTCGCTGCCGCCGGTGATGAGCGCCGTGCGCCCGGTCATGGAAATCTGCATGTCGTCCTTCTCCGGTTCGGAAATGTCAGTCGAAGGCGGGTCTAGGAGACTCCGGCCATGCTGCGCAATGCGGCCCTTGGAAGCCGCTTTCAACGAATGACGGGATGGTGCGAGGCAGCTTGCGGCGCGATCCGCCCGTCGAGCCTCGGGTCGGGCTCCATCTCGACGCGCCGGCGCACCGCGCGAAAGCCGCAGGAGAGATAGAAGGGAAGCGCGGCCGGGTGGTCGTGCGTGCAGGTATGCAGCCAGACCCTGCCGACGCCTTCCCGCCACGCCAGGGCGAGCGCCGCCGCCATCAGCCTGCGTCCTTCTCCGCGCCCCGTCATGGAGGGCACGAGACCGAAGAACGCGACCTCGCACGAACCTCCTTGCCGGAAATCGAGTTCGACGATGCTCTCCCTGTCCGGGCCCGCATAGAGCTCTACCTGTGGATCGTGCAGGATGGCCGCCAACGCCTCGTCCGGGAGCGAGAGGCGCGAGAACCAGAGCCAGTCCTCGCCGATCTCGCGAAACAGCGCGCGGTAGGCATCCAGGTCCGGGTTGCGCCACCTGACCAGCGGCGCGGCCGGCCCGGGGTCGGCGGGCGGCGCCGTCATCTCCAGGTCGGTGACGATGGCGGCGATGTGCCCTGCCGGCACGTCCTGCATCATGGCGGGCCCTCATGCGAGGAGACCGCAAGCGGGTGGCCGGCGAGGAGGTGATCGACGGTAAGCAGCTTCAGACTCAGCGCGGGATCGCTCAGCGCAGCCTCCATGGCCTCGAAGTCTTCCGGCGGCGCATTCACAAGTCCGAGCCGCCTGCGGTCTTCTTCCAGCTTGTCGAAATCGATCCCGCTGCGCCGCTCGCAGCGCACGAGTTCGACCGCCGGCCGGCCGTATTTGGTGATGACGACCCGCTCGCTCCGGCAGGCGGCAGTGACGAGTTCGGAGAGGCGGGCCTTGGCTTCCCGAAGGGCCATCTCCATGGCGAAGCGCTCCCGGAGTTGCGGTGGCGGCAACATGTTCCGCTGTACCGCCAAATTCAAGACCATGGTGTGACTACATTACTCCGCCATCGCCGCTCCGGAGGCCAGCAGGTCCTCGATCCCGGCGTCGTCGAAGCCGATTTCCGACAGCACTTCCCGCGTGTGCTCGCCCTGGCGGGGCGGCGGCCGGCGGATCGAGGCGGGCGAGCGATTGAGCGTGAGCGAGGGCGCCATCAGCCGGAGCCGGCCCTCGCTCGGATGGTCGATCTCGTGCCAGAAGCCGACTTCGGCCAGATGGGGGTCCGCGACCACCTGCTCCAGGCTCTGCACCGGCATGCAGGGAACGCCCGCCTCCGACAGCGGTCCCGCCCATTCCTCGGTGGTCTTCTCCTGCATCCACGTTTCGAGTTCGGCGTTGATCTCGTCCCGGTGCCGGAAACGGGCCGGACGGGTCGCATAGCGCGGGTCTTCGATCAGTTCCGGACGCCCGGCGATCTCCAGCAGGGCGCGCCAGTGCTTGTCGGACGTCGCCAGCACGCAGATGAAGCCGTCCTTCGTGGCGATCGGCCAGCGCTTCGGCGTGGCATGGCGTTCCGAGCCCACCCGGTCCAACGCCGGCACGAAGCTTTCGCCCCAGAGATGCTCCACCATGGCGAACCCCGCCATGCTTTCGAACATCGGCACCTCGACCTCCTGTCCCTCGCCGGTCGCAAGGCGGTGGTAGAGCGCGCCCGAGACCGCGAGCGCCGCGAAGAGCGCCGTCGTCTTGTCGGCGATCAGCATGGGCACATATTTCGCCTCGCCCGTGGCGAAGCCTTCCAGCGCGGCGAGGCCGGCGCCCGCCTGGATCACGTCGTCGAAGGCCGCCCGCCCGGCATAGGGGCCGCTGCGGCCGAACCCCCAGATATTGCAGAACACGATGTCCGGCCTGATCCCGGACACGCGCGCATAGTCGAGGCCGAGGCGCGCCAGCGGCTCCGGGCGCATATTGTGGACGAAGACATCGGCCGTGCCGACCAACCGGTCCATTGCCTGCTTGCCGCCTTCGGTCTTGAGGTCGAGCACGATGCTGCGCTTGTTGCGGTTCACATGCACCCACTGCGAGGTCATGCCAGGATTGCGGTGCGGCCCCACCATCCGCGAGAGGTCGCCCTCGGGCGCTTCGACCTTGATGACGTCGGCGCCGAGGTCGCCGAGGAACTGGCTCGTATAGGGCCCCACGACCACAGTCGTCAGGTCGATCACTCTCAGGCCGTGGAACGGACCCGGCATGGCCGCACTCTCCCGCTTCTCCGAGGCGGCCGACCGGTTTGCGACCGGACCGCGATTCCTGCATTCTTTGCCGGAAATTGCCGCCGTTGGAACCCTCGCGGCGGTTTGCTCCCTGCTTTCGGAGACCTGCCATGCCGCGCGACCGCAGCAAAACGCCCGCCCTGACCGCCGAGCTCGCTGGCTGGCTGGCCGGTCTCCGGAGCGAAGCACTGCCGGAGAGCACCCGCCACGCCGCGCGCCTCGCCCTGCTGGACACAATGGGCGCAGCGCTTCACGGGCGCCACGAGTTCTGGGCCGAAACGGCGCTCGCCTGGGCGCGTCAGGGATCCGGGCCGCCCGGCGATGGCGAGGGGCTTGCAACCGTCTGGGGCGAGGCGGGGCCGACGCTCCGGCCCGCAGATGCAGCGCTCGTGAACGGCGTCGCCGCCCATGCTTTCGAACTCGACGACTTCATCGCCAAGCTGCATCCGGGCGCGGCGGTCGTCCCTGCCGCGCTTGCGCTCGCCGAGCGTCTCGGTTCACCGGGGGAGGCCATCGAAACGGCGGTGATCGCGGGCTACGAGGTCATGGTCCGCACGTCCCGCGCCCTCGATCCCAATGCGGCCAGGCTGCGCGGCTGGCACCTGACGGGCGTCTGCGGCCCGCTCGGTGCGGCGGCGGCGGGTGCCGTACTGTTCGGGCTCGACGAGGAGGCGACCGCCTGGGCGCTCGGACTCGGTGCGACGCAGGGGTCCGGACTGTTCGCCTTCAACGCCGACGGCGCAATGAGCAAGCGCCTGCATCCGGGCCGCGCCGCCCATGCCGGCGTCATGGCGGCGGAACTGGCGGCCATGGGTTTCACCGGCCCGGCGAGCGTGCTCGAAACCGATGACGGCGGCTTTCTCGACGCCTTCTCCGACGCCGCAAAGCCGGAACGCCTGCTGGACGGGCTCGGCGGCGAATGGGCCGTCGAACAAGTCTATTTCAAGCCCTATTCCTGCTGCGGCTCGTTGCATTCCTATGTCGATGCCGCCCGCGAACTCCGCGAGCGTCTCGGGCGCATGCCGGCTGCCGACGAGACGGTGCGCGCCGGCCTGCCGCGCGTGGTCGATGTCCAGTGCGGCTTCGACTACGAGCCCGGCACCGCCCTCAACGGCCAGATGAGCGCGCGGTTCACCATCGCCGCGGCGCTCGCGGACGGCAACGCGCTTCCCGCTCAATATACCGACGAGCGGCTGAAGGACCCGGAACTGGTCGAACTCGCCCGGCGGATCGAACTGGTGCCTGACGCCGAACTCGACAGCCTGTATCCGGCCGATTACCCCGGCTGGGTGGAAATCGCCGGGCCCGGGGGACGGGTGGAACGGTCGGAAACCCTCAATCCGTCCGGAGCCCCGGGCCATCCGGGCCGCGAAGCGGCGCTGCTCTCCAAATACGACGCGCTTGCGGCGGGCGCCGTGGGCGGGGCGGCGGCCGGGCGCCTGAAGGCCGTGCTGATGGAGCTTCCCAGCCACGACGCCGCCGCGCTCGCCGCTGCGCCCGCAGCAACGGCATGACGGCCTCCATGCCCGCCACGCCGGAGGACCTTTTCACCCGTCTCGACGAGCTCGCCATCGTCCACAGCACCGTCTGCCACGCGCCGGTGTTCACGGTGGACGAAAACCGCGAACTGCGCGGCGGCATCGCCGGCGGCCACTGCAAGAACCTGTTCCTGAAAAACCGGAAGAACGCCTACTGGCTGGTCGTCTGCCTGGAGGATGCGAGAATCGACCTGAAGGAGCTTGGCGGGCGCATCGGCGCAGGACGCCCGTCCTTCGGCTCGGCGGAGCGCCTCATGGAAGTGCTGGGCATTCTGCCGGGCGCCGTCACGCCCTTTGCCCTGATGAATGACCGCGAAGGCCGCGTGCAGCCGGTGCTGCAGGCCCGGATGCTCGAAATCTCGCCGCTCAACTATCACCCGCTCAGAAACGACCGCACCACCGCCATTGCCCCGGAAGACCTCGTGCGGTTCATCGAAAATTGCGGGCATACGCCTGTTATTCTTGATTTTTGATACCCCATACATCACTTCAACGTGTTAGCGCTCGGGCCGAGGCGACTTATCGACGCTGCGCACTCGCCAAAGGGGGGCGGATGGCTCTAGAATAGCGGCATCCGAGAGGTCTGCCGGCTCCGATGGCGCGTCAGTGGGCCTGTTTGCGCGACCATGCGAGATTGAGGAGGAAGGATGTACGCACCGAGTTTCGCTGCGCCCACGACGGTGGCCGAAGCGGTGCAGTTGCTGGCGAACGCAAGCGGCGTCGCCAGGGTGCTGGCGGGGGGCACGGACCTCCTTGTCCAATTGCGTTCAGGCATTCTGAAGCCGGACCTGATCGTCGATACCAAGCGGATTCCCGAACTCAGGACGATTACGACCGAGGGCGGCGGCTATCGGATCGGCGCGTCCGTCTCCGGCGCCGAAGCGGGCGAGCACGCCACGCTGTCCAGGGACTGGCCGGGCATCGTCGAAGCGGTCGAACTGATCGGCTCGACGCAGATCCAGGGCCGCGCTTCCTTCGTCGGCAATCTCTGCAATGCCTCGCCGGCTGCGGATTCCGTGCCGGCGCTGGTCGCGGCAGGCGCGACGGTCGTCATAGCCGGGCCGAACGGGGAGCGTGAGGTTCCGGTCGAAGAGGTCCCGACCGGGCCGGGAAGCACATCGCTCGCCAAGGGCGAGATGGTGGTCGCGGTCAAGCTGCCGCCGAAGCCGGCGCGCACGGGCGACGCCTATCTGCGCTTCATTCCGCGCACGGAAATGGACATCGCCGTGGTCGGCGCCGGCGTCTGCGTGACGCTGGATGAGGGCGGCACCTGCACAGCGGCGAAAGTGTCGCTCGGGGCCGTCGCGCCGACCGTGCTGGTCGTTCCCGATGCGGCTGCGGCGCTGATCGGCAACAAGCTCGACGATGCGGCTCTCGCCGCGCTCGACGCTGCCGCACGGGCCGCCTGCAAGCCGATCGACGACAAGCGCGGCACCATCGAATACCGCACCAAGGTCGCAGGCGTGCTGGCGCGCCGCGCGGCCGCCACTGCCTTCAAGCGCGCGGGAGCCTGAGCCGAAACCATGGCGAAACATCACATTTCCACCACGATCAACGGCGAGCCGGTCGAGTTCCTCTGCAATACCGAGCAGACCATGCTCGACGTGCTGCGTGACGAGCTTCACCTGACCGGCACCAAGGAAGGCTGCGCCACAGGGGACTGCGGCGCCTGCTCGATCACGGTCGACGGCCGCCTCGTCTGTTCCTGCCTGATGCTGGGCGTCGAGGCCGAGGGCCACGCCATCCAGACCATCGAGGGCATGGCTGACGGGGACCAGCTGCACCCGCTGCAGCAGAAGTTCCTGGAGTATGCGGCGCTGCAATGCGGCATCTGTACGCCGGGCTTCCTCGTCGCATCCAGGGCGCTGCTGGAGCGCAACCCGAATCCCACCGAGGAGGAGGCGCGCTACTGGCTCGCCGGCAATCTCTGCCGCTGCACCGGCTACGACAAGATCATCCGCGCCGTGCTCGACACGGCCGCCGACATGCGAGGAGCATCCTGACATGGCACCCGACGGAACCCCTGACCTCAAGGTCGTCGGCACCAGGCCGATCCGCCCGGACGGCGTGGACAAGGTTACCGGACGCGCCCAGTTCGGGGCCGATTTCCAGCTTCCCGGCCAGCTTGTGGGCAAGGTGCTGCGCAGCCCGCACGCCCATGCCCGCATCCGTTCCATCGACACCTCGAAGGCGGAGGCAATCCCGGGCGTCAAGGCGGTGATGACCGCGGCCGACATGCCCGAGATCACCAGCGAGGAAGCCTTTGTCGGCGAAGGCCCGGCGGACTTCAAGGACATGTCCGGCAACACGATGGCGCGCGACAAGGCGCTTTATGACGGCCATGCCGTCGCGGCCGTCGCGGCCACCAGCGCCGCCGCCGCCGATGCCGCGCTCGCGGCCATCGAGGTGGATTACGAGGTCTTGCCGCATGTCATCGACGTCGAGGACGCGATGGTCGAGGGCGCGCCTGTGCTCCATGACGACATGTTCACCTCGGGCGTCGATCCGAAGCCGGCGACGCCGTCGAATGTCGCCAAGCGCATGGTCTTCGAGCTGGGCGACGTGGATGCGGCGTTCGAGAAGGCCGACATCGTCATCGAGCGCAAATACAAGACCGCGCCGGTCCACCAGGGCTACATCGAGCCGCATGCCTGTGTCGCGCAGTATGCCGCCGACGGGCAGGTGCAGATCTACTGCTCCAGTCAGGGGCAGTTCATGGTCCGCGCCTATGTCGCCAAACTGCTCGGCATCGACATTTCCGAAATCCGCGTGACGCCGCTCGAGATCGGCGGCGGCTTCGGCGGCAAGACCCTGGTCTATCTGGAGCCGCTGGCGGTCGTGCTGTCGCGGAAATCCGGGCGGCCGGTCAAGATGGCGATGACCCGCGAAGAGGTGTTCCGCGGCTCTGGCCCGACCTCGGGCGGCACCGTCTGGGTCAAGATCGGGGCGAAGCGCGACGGCACCATCGTCGCGGGCGACGCGGTGCTGAAGTTCCAGGCCGGCGCCTATGCGGGCTCGCCCGTCGGCCCCGGCTGCATGACCGCGTTCGCGGTGTACGACCTCCAGGACGTGCGCATCACCGGCTATGACGTCGTGACCAACCGTCCCAAGGTCGCGGCTTACAGGGCCCCTGGCGCGCCGATCTCGAATTTCGGCGTCGAGAGCGCGGTGGACGAGCTTGCGCGCGAACTCGACATGGACCCGGTCGAGCTTCGGCTCAAGAATGCCGCCAAGAAGGGCACGAAGGCCGCCTACGGCCCGACCTTCGGCGATATCGGCTGCGTCGAGACGCTGGAGGCGGTGAAGAATCACCCGAACTACAATGTGCCGCTCGGGCCGAACCAGGGCCGCGGCGTCGCCGCGGGCTTCTGGTTCAATATCGGCGGCGAGTCCTCCGCAACCGTCAACATCAACGAGGACGGCACGGCCGTGGTCGCCACCGGCAACCCGGATATCGGCGGCTCCCGCGCCTCCATGGCGATGATGGCGGCCGAGGTGCTCGGCATCGATGTGGAGCGCGTCCGCCCGATCGTCGCCGACACGAGCTCGGTCGGCTACTGCTTCCTCACCGGCGGCAGCCGCGTCACCTTCGCCACCGGCATGGCCGTGGTGGAGGCGTCGAAATCGGCCGTGAACGAGTTGAAGGCGCGCGCCGCCAAGACCTGGGACATCCCGGTCGATGCGGTCGAGTGGGAGGACGGCCGGGCCGTTCCCGCCGGCAGCAATGCGGGCGATTTCGAGCCGCTGTCGCTGGAAGACCTCGCGGCCAAGTCGGGCCGCACCGGCGGGCCGATCGCCGCCACCTCCTCACTCAACGCCCAGGGCGCCGGCCCCGGCTTCGGCACGCATCTGGTCGATGTCGAGGTGGACCGGGAGACCGGCCATGTGAAGGTGCTGCGCTATCTGGCGACGCAGGATGCCGGCCGCGCGATCCATCCCTCCTATGTCGAGGGGCAGATCCAGGGCGGCGCCGTGCAGGGCATCGGCTGGGCGCTCAACGAGGAATATATCTACGACGACAAGGGCCGGCTGGAGAATCCGGGCTTCCTCGACTACCGCATCCCGGTCGCTTCGGACCTGCCGATGATCGACACGGTGGTCGTCGAGGTGCCGAACCCGAGGCATCCCTACGGTGCGCGGGGGGTCGGCGAGGTGCCGATCGTGCCGCCCATGGCCGCGATGGCGAACGCCATCCAGGACGCCATCGGCATCCGGATGACGGAGCTGCCCATGTCGCCGCCCAAGGTCCGCAAGGCGGTGGACGAGCAGGCGGCGGCGGAGGAATAGCCCCGCCTTGGCGCGCATCGTCCTGACCCACTCGGCCTGTCGCCAATACACAGGCGGCACGGCCGAGCTGGAGTCGGACGCAACGAGCATAAGAGGCCTGGTTCGAGACCTGGAGGCGCGCTTTCCGGGTCTCGGCCGCCAGGTCGAGGAAAGCATGGCCGTCGCCATAGACGGCGTCATGCACCAGGACGACCTGACCGCCCCGATCCCCGAAGGCGCCGAAGTCTATCTCCTCCCCCGCATCGGCGGGGGGTGAGGGGCGGGGCTACCCGGCGTTGGCGGTCTCCGGGGCTTGCGCGAGGCCAAGCTCGCGCAACAGGGCGAGCGCCTTGTCCAGCCGTTCCGGCGTCGCCTTGAGCGATTTGCGCCGTTTCGTTTCTTCCACGGCTGCGTCCGTCGCATCGGCGGCGGCAACCTTGTCCTTGCCGAAATAGTGCCATTCGTCCCGCAGGAACACGACGGTCGCGGCAAGCTCCAGAACGAAGTCGGAGACGTATTTCATCCGGCCCAGCAGGGAAGCGGCCCGTTCGGCCGGGAGGTTCCCCAAGATCTTCGGCCGTTCCGCGCCTGTCCTGAAGACCGCATAGGGCACCTTGTGGCGCCCAGGCCTTTCCTCGACATCGATACGCTCGTCCGCCAGCGCATCGTTCAGGCCGCCGACGAGCTCGAACGAATAGGGGCCGTAGCGGTAATATTCGAACGGCAAGCCGAATTCCGCCCCGCAGCGGTCCAGAAGATAGGTCATCTTCTGCAACCGCGTCCGGCCGATCAGTTCCTGATCGTTCAGGGCCACCAGGCCGACGACGATCTCCTCCGCGTTCATCCTTCCGCCTCCCTCAGAATTGCTTGCAACTCCTCCGCTCGCTCTGCATCCGGCGCATAAGCCCTCTGGATGCGTTCTCCGTGCCGCAAGGCCCCGACAATCGGGGATATGTCGGCAATATCCTCCGGTTCGGGCGCGTCCGGGCGCGTCTTGACCAAGACCTTGCCGAGCGCGGACGAATCGTCGAAAGGATACCACTTGTAGGATGACACTTGTTCATCGTCGAAAAGTAGGGACTTATATACCAAAATGACCAAACGGACTCGGATTCCCGGAGGACTCCGGCCATGATGCGGGCATGGAACAGGCATTGCAGGATGCTGCGGACTATGGATCGCGGCTTTTGGTGGAGCGGTGGGCCGAGCTTGCCG
>JAJEIH010000062.1 GCA_022827685.1 Alphaproteobacteria bacterium | reverse complement strand
TGCAACCGGTGAAGTCTTTGTCGCAGAAGCTCTTTCTCACGTTCAGAGCCCCGATGCACACCCTACTCGTGAGAAATGCGGGCTAATTCCGCTCTTAGAAGTGGGTGTAGCCTGCTTGCCCGAGTACGAGCGGCTGACCGTCGGCGCCCAAGACCGTGACGCCCTGCCCCGGCTCGATCGCGCCGATGCGGGTGAGCGCGAGATCAAGACGACGGCCCAGCGCGTCGACGGCTCATGCGAGGCGAAGTTGGTGCTTCCGGTAGCCTTCGTCCCCCTCACGCGGGGGCCGGCTTAGCCCGCATTTCTCACGAGTAGGGTGTGCATCGGGGCTCTGAACGTGAGAAAGAGCTTCTGCGACAAAGACTTCACCGGTTGCAGAGGAGGTCCCCGATGCCTGCAGAGTGTAGCCCTCCCGCGATGCAGTTTGAACGCCTCGACGGCCGTTCGGTTGTGGCCGATTTCGGCGGCGGGGTGATGACCTCGGACGCGGGCGCCTTGCTGCTGGGCGCCACTGACCGGGCGATCGGGCTGGTGGATCGCTTCGCCGCCTGCTTCTCGGACGGGCGCGCGGCCTCTCGTGTGGTGCACGACGTTGCCACCCTGGTGGGCCAGCGGGTGTTCGGGATCGCGTTGGGCTACGAGGACCTGATCGACCACGACGCGCTGCGCCACGACCCTGTTCTGGGGGTGGTGCTGGGGCGCTTGGAGGCCAGGCGTGCGGGCTGTGCGCCGCTTGCCGGCAAGTCGACGCTGAACCGTCTGGAGCACGCGCCCTCGGGCGCCCATCGCTACCGCCGCATCGGTCATGAGCCTGAGGCAATCGAGACGCTTTTCGTCGATCTCTTCCTCGACGCCCACGGGCAAGCCCCTGAGCGGCTGGTCCTCGACCTGGACGCCACCGACGACCCGCTGCACGGCCATCAGGAAGGCCGCTTCTTCCACGGCTACTACGACTGCTACTGCTACCTGCCGCTCTACGTCTTCTGCGGCGATCACCTGCTGGCGGCCAAGCTGAGGCGCGCCGACATCGACGCCAGCGCCGGCGCGACGGACGAGGTGGCGCGCATCGTCGCGCGCATCCGGGAGCGCTGGCCGGCAGTGGAGATCGTGCTGCGCGCAGACTCAGGCTTCGCCCGCGAGGAGCTGATGGCCTGGTGCGAGGCGAACGGCGTGGCCTACGTCTTCGGCCTCGCCCGAAACTCGCGGCTCACGGACCGCCTGCAACCGGCCCTGGACCTGGCCGAGGCGCGCTCGCGGGAGAGCGGCCAGCCGGCGCGCCTGTTCACCGAGTTCCGCTATCGTACCCTGAAGTCCTGGTCGCGCCCGCGCCGCATCGTCGGCAAGGCGGAGTGGCTGCCCCGGGGCGCCAACCCCCGCTTCGTCGTCACCTCGCTGAGCACGGCTGCCATCGACCGGCGGGAGCTCTACGAGACCCTCTACTGCGCCCGCGGCGAGATGGAGAACCGCATCAAGGAGTGCCAGCTCGACCTCTTCGCCGACCGCACCTCGGCTCACACCATGCGCGCCAACCAGCTCCGCCTCTGGTTCGCCGCCATGGCCTACGTGCTGCTGGCGGCGCTCAAGCGCATCGCACTCGCCGGCACCCGCCTTGCCCGCGCCACCTGCGGCTCGATCCGCCTCAAGCTGCTCAAGATCGGCGCCCAGGTCCGCCTCAGCACCCGGCGTATCCGCATCGCCATGGCCTCAGGCGCACCCCACGCGCCCGAGTTCACGCGCGCCCACGCCCGATTATGCGACTGACCTGAGCCCCAGGACCCCGCCACCCTCCCGCCAACAACCAAGAACCCGCTCCAGCCTCAACCGCGCCCCCGGCGCCACCGCTACGGCTGCGCTATCGCTCAGCAGGCACCGCCATGCCAGCCTGAAACCCCCGAAGCCAACCAAATGCCCCATGCCAGCACGCTCGTGAGAAATGCGGGCTAGGTCCCACCGCCTCTACGACGCCTGCGGCCTCCACTCCGATGACGGCTGGTAGCGACGGCGTGGCGCGAATTCCGCTTCGGCGATAAATGTCGCCGTAGTTCAGCCCGATGGCTTCTTGCCGGACCAGAACCTCGCCCGGCCCCGGATCGGGCACCGGAATCTCTTCCCAACGGAGCACTTCCGGACCGCCCAGGTCGTGGATGCGAATGGCCCTGGTCGTGTTCATTTCTGTTCTCCCTTTGCAGAATGCCCATACATTCGACGGCGAATTCCCATCTTATCCTTTTTCGGCCGTCAAGAACGGGTTGATCTCGGATTCTCCTTGCAGATTAGGGAGATGGTGAGGGATCGAGACCCAGCCTCGCTTGCAGGGCCGGGGCTCGGTGTATTAAGCCGTGGTGCTGCGGCGTCGGCTTCCCGGAGCGGTAGCGCTGACACGCGGCGATGACGGCCAGGGGGACCTGTTCCGGGCCGGCGTGGAGCCGGGCACGAGCGTGTGGGAGTTCGCGGTTCCGGCGACGTCAATGGATCTTGGGGTCCATTCGCTGGCTCAGATCCGCCGCGCCCGAGCGGGCCTGAAGAACGCCTTGGACAAGGTGAAAAACCAC